>CACXHG010000271.1 GCA_902767355.1 uncultured Bacteroidia bacterium | reverse complement strand
GTGGATTTCGAAGCCTGGAACGGCCTGCTGGGCATCACTTTCGACTGGTTCTACCGCCACCGCAGCGGCCTGATGGCCCGCAACAGCTCGGAGTTTCCCACCATCGTGGGCGCAACCCCGCCGCTGGAGAACATCAACGACGACGCCCATTTCGGCTTTGAGGCCGAGCTGAGCCACGCCCGCACGGTGGGCGATTTCCACTACCGCGTCAAATCCATGATGAGCATCACCCGCAACAAGTATCTGAGCTACGCCCAGAGCACCAAGTACGGCAACTCCTACGACAACTGGCGCAACAACTCCATGAACAACCGCTACCAGGGCATCAAGTTCGGCTACGAGGTCGTGGGCCGCTATCAGGACTGGGAGGACATCTGGACTTACGACCTGAACAAGGGCAACGGCATCAAGCCCGGCGACTTCAAGTATCTGGACTGGAACGGCGACGGCCAGTTCAACAGCCTGGACGCCCATCCTTTCACCTTTTCCGGCTCGCCCTGGCTCAACTATTCCCTGTCCATAGAGGGGGACTGGAAGCGCTTCGACTTCAGCATACTGATGCAGGGCGCGGCCCTGGGCAGCGTCCAGTTCGGCGAGCCGCAGCTGAGCATCTGGGGTCAGCACGGCGGCGGCATGCTGGAGCAGTTTGCAGACCGCTGGCATCCCAGCGAGGTCACCAACGACGTCTATGACCAGACGCTGACCTGGATTCCCGGCACCTACGCCTACGGCGGCAACTCGGCCGACGCCAACAGCGACTTCAACGTGCAGCCCATCGACTACCTGAGGATAAAGGCGGTTGAGGTAGGCTACACCCTGCCTATGCCGTCAGCGCTCAAGAATCTGAATTTCAGACTGTATGCGGCGGCCTACAACCCCTTCACCTTTACCGGTGTAAAATATATAGATCCGGAGCATCCGGCAGACAACTACGGCCGCCTGTATCCGCTCAACAAGTCCTACACCCTGGGCTTGACACTGTCGTTCTAAAAAAGATTGCGCCATGAAAAAGACATTATATTTTCTGATTGCGACAATAATCCTGGCGGGCTGTGTCAATCTGGACATCCCGCCCAAGAACATAGTCTCCGACGACGAACTCCTCGGCAGCCAGTCCGGTATGGCGGTATATCTGGCCAGGCTCTATTCCCAGATGCCCTGGGAGGACTTCAAATACATAGCCGCCAACGGTTTCAGCGGCAACTCCTGGCTGGGCTGCCTGGGTGTCGAGGGCACCGGCGAGGCCGTCACCCGCGACAATATCTGCACCTCGTTCACAGGCGAGAGCGCTTCGTGGTGGGGCCGCGCCTACACCCTCATCCACGATGTCAACCACCTTCTGGAGACGCTGCCGAACTACCGCGACAATTATCCCGAAAGTGTTTACAACGAGTTCCTCGGGCAGGGCTATTTCATCAGGGCCTATGCCTACACCCAGATGGCCCGCCGTTTCGGAGGCGTGCCCATCGTCAAGCACGAAATCGCCTATCCCTTCGAGGGCGAGATAGAGGTGCCCCGCTCCAGCGAGCGCGACACCTGGGATGCCATTCTTGAAGACTGGGACCTGGCGGTGGAGTACCTGCCGGCAAGTTCTACCTTCGACGACACCCCCAACCGCTATGCCGCCCTGGCCTTCAAGGCAGAGGCTATGCTCTATGCCGGCAGCGTGGCCAAATACAACGAGAATGTGCCCGGCCGTCTGACCGGTCTCGGAGAAAAGACCCGCATCCGCGTGATAGGCTTTGCCGAAGACGAGTGGTGGGAGTGCTCCAACCGCTATTTTGCAGAGGCATACAAGGCGGCCCGCGAGGTTATGGAATCCGGCCGCTATTCGCTCTACCGCAAATCCTGGGCAGAAGGCAACCCCGAGGCCCAGTACCAGAATATGAACGATATGTGGCGGGATCTGTCGTCGCCCGAGAATATCCTCGTCAGGGAGTATGAATATCCCATTCTCTCACACGGTCTGGATGCCTATTCCTCGCCCTGGATATACCGCATGCCGCTGTCGGCGGGCACCTGCCCCACCGAGGACCTGCTGGAACTCTACGACGGCTTTGACCGCTACGCCGACGGCACCATAAGAGTTACCGACGGAGCCAACCACACCCTCGGCAGCTATCTGCTCTACGAGCATCCGATGGACTTTTTCAAGAATGTGGAGCCTCGCCTGCGCGCCTACGTGATTTTCCCGGGCGACGTTTTCAAGAAAGACAGCATAGAGGTGCGCACCGGCATCTACACCGGTCCGCTGCCGATAGCGCCGCTGCGCGACAGCTACGACTTTTCGCAGCGGGGCCGCTTCTATCAGCACATGCCGCAATATGCCAACGAGTCCGACCGCAGCCTGTTCCTGAGTCCCAATGTCGATACCGGCCCTGTGACCTATACCGACGTAAATACCGGCAAGGAAGTTACCACCTGGGCGGCCGGCGCCAACGGCCCGTTCTTCTCCAACGCAGAGGCCACCATGACCGGGCTTTACCTTCGCAAATATCTTGATCCGGACCGCGAGCTCAAGGATATAGGCGAGGGCAAGAGCGACCAGCCGTTCATACTGATGCGCTATGCGGAGGTGCTGCTGGCAGCGGCCGAGGCGGGCGTGGAACTGGCCATCTCCGGGCAGCCCTCGCCGCTGGGCGACGATATGCTGCAGGTGGCCACGGATGCCATCCGCGACATCCAGAACCGCGCCGGAGCTGTGGAAATCACCGAAAAACTCACGGCTACCAACGCCAGCCGCGACATAGTGCGCAAGGAGCGCCGCAAAGAGCTGGCCTTCGAGCAGAAGAGCAAGTGGGACATACGCCGCTGGAGGGTGATAGACGAGGCCAACCGCGACGGTTTCTGGGG
>CACXHG010000270.1 GCA_902767355.1 uncultured Bacteroidia bacterium | reverse complement strand
CACGACGGTTTTGCCGGCGAGCTGGGCCACACCAATGTTGTGCGCTACAACGGCCGTCAGTGCGGCTGCGGCAAGCTTGGCTGCCTGGAGGCGTATGCCTCTGCAATTGGCGTTGCCCGCACCGCCCGCGAGTGGCTGGCCAGCGGCAAATACAACGACAGCCTTCTCAAGGATGTTGAGGAAATCACTTCCAAGGATGTCTATGAGGCTGCCGTAAAGGGCGATCAGCTTGCTCTGGACGTATTCAACTTCACCGGAGCCATCCTCGGCCGTCAGTTTGCCGATTTCGTGGCCTTCAGCGCACCCGAAGCCATCGTGGTCTTCGGCGGCCTGGCACGTGCCGGAGAGTTTATTTTCAAACCCATAAAGGAGGCGATGGAAGCCAACCTGCTCCCCATCTGGAAGGGCAAGGTAGCGGTTATCCCCTCGGCCCTCAAGGAGTCCGACGCCGCCATACTCGGCGCCAGCGCACTTGCTTGGTAACTTATTGACAACCATTTTATATGAAAAAGATTTTATCTATGATATTGATTGTTGCAGCCACAGTTGCCTGCAACAGCAATACTTTTAGCGTAACGGGCACGGTGACCCCGACCGAAGAGGTCAAGGACGCCATGGTGCTCATGCAGGACATTTTCTCCGGCGCTGTGGACACCGCCATGATCGTAGACGGCAAGTTCGCTTTCAAGGGCGAGGCCGACCCCAACACCGTGAAAGTGATCACCCTCAACGTTCCCGGCCCCCGCAGGGCCCTCTTCGTGCCCGAAGCGGGCAAAGTCACCGTTGACCTTGACTCTCTCGACTGCGTCAAGGCCGGCAAGCTCACCGACGGCATACGCGGCTTCATGAAAGGCATTCGCGAAGCAGGCAACGACGAAGATGCATTCATGGCTGTTGTCGACAGCACCTGGGCAGCCAACAAGACCAACGGTCTGGGCATGTTCGTGCTCTCCAACATCCTCCCCATGTTCGAATCTGAGGCAGAGCTCGACGAGTATCTAGACGGCGCCGCCGACTTCATCAAGAACAACGAGGATGTCCTCAAAGAGCGCGAGGCCCTCAAGGCAGTCGAGGCCACTTCTGCCGGCAAGCCTTTCAAGGAGATCGAAGGCTTTACCGCCAAGGGCGAGCCGCTCAAGCTGTCTGACTTTGCAGGCAACGGCTATTATACCCTGGTAGATTTCTGGGCATCATGGTGCGGCCCCTGCAAACGCGAGATTCCTTTCCTGATTGACATCGACAAGAAGTACTCAAGTAAGAATGTACAGGTTGTCGGCATCAATGTATGGGATAAGGAGCCGGCATCCCTTCAGGCAGTTGAGCAGCTGGGCATCAAATACCCGGTGATCTTTACCCGCGACGACAGAAGCGCTACCGACAACTACGGCATACAAGGCATACCCCAGATCCTGCTCATCGGCCCCGATGGCACTATCCTGGAGCGCAACCTCCGTGGCGAAGGCATCGCTGCCGCTCTTGACAAATATGTAAAATAGCTATATATTTGCACCCTCTAAAGCCTTTTTAGCTCAGTTGGTAGAGCAGCTCATTCGTAATGAGCAGGTCGCGGGTTCGAGTCCCGTGAAAGGCTCAAAAAGCCGGTCCCAATGGGCCGGCTTTTTGAGCCTAAAGGCCCTGTAATACTGGGGCGCTGCCCCAAACCCCGCCGCTTCGCGCTGGCCATTCTGCAACCCTCCCGCACGCGCTCCGCTATCGCCTGATGGCGATTGCTACCCCTCCCAACCCTCCCCTCAGGGGAGGGCTTTGCGTCGAAAGGCCTGCTTTTTGGCCTTGTACCAATTACTCTCTCACGATTTCGATGTCGGTGACGCCCTTGCGCTTGATGGTGAGGATGTTGTCGCAGCCTCTCCAGCGGCCGAAGCTCCAGGCGGATCTATCAAGCGGCTGGCCGCCGGAGAGCACTTTGGGCTTGAACGACAGTTTCAGGCGCTCGGTGCCGTGGCTCTCAAGGGCGGTGTATTTAACGCTGCCGGGGCCATACTGCACGTCTTTAAGCATGCAGCTGGTGCTGAAGATATGGTCGGTGCCTTCCGGGATAATCTCGGGCCAGGCGGCCATGCCTTCGAAGAAATGCGGCAGATAGTCGAAATAGCTGTCGGAATTCCATATCCCGGCCCAATACAGGCCAGTGGAGTTGACGGCGATATTGCCCTTGGAGGTCTTGTTATATGCAGTGTATTCGGCAAGGGCCAGGGTGGCAAGAGCCTCTTTCTTGGCCTTTTCGCAGCCAGTCTCACTGGCCCAGCGAGCCAGCACGGAGCCGTATCTTGCAGTATGGCTGCCCATCTCATAATCGCAGGCGTCCTGCTCTGCAACACTGGCGGCGCCATAGCGCACAACGCCTCCGAAACGCCCCCTGACAAAGCCCAGCAGGTCCAGGACAATCTGCTTGTAATCTTTGCAGGCGGCAGGATTGTCGAGCAGATACCTGGCGGTTTCCATCGGGGAGAACTGATTTATATTGGTCAGCAGGTTGCTGGCAACATCTTCGAAATATCCAGACCAGAGGCCGGTTTTCATGGGATACTCCATTATCCAGTCGAACACCAGATCCCGCTTGGCACGGACCAGTTCCTTGTCCAGAGACGCATTGCTGGCGAGAATCTTGTCGAGGAATTCCACCACGAAAATCATATTGGACGTGTAGGGATCCTCTACCTCCCCGGTGCGCATATTCACCCTGAAAGGGAGCGGAGAAGCCTTTTCGCTGCCCTCCTTGATGTTCTCTGTCAGCAACTGGGCTATGTGCATCGCCATCTCGCCGTATTTCTCCTGGCCGGTATATCGGGCATAATCCATAAAGGCTATGCCCACCATTGCGGCCTTGTCCGGCTCCAGCCTCTCATCCATATAGATTCCGTCCTGGACTTCGTTGTCCTGGGTGCGGACCATAGCGGGCCAGACCCAGTCGCCGGGCGTTAAGAACATCAGCATCCTGTCCAGCAGGTTCTTTACGGGCTCCAAGGCCCTTATGTCGCCTGTATAAGGATAGTAATAGCGGAACAGCTTCATCGCGAAATATGCGTTGCCGCCCTGGTTGTTGGGTATCAGGTTGCCGCTCCAGATGCGGTCTTCGGTCAGCAGCTCGGGAAAGACCATCGCCCATTTCTCGTAAGAAGCTGTCACAATGTAGCCGGGGAGCAGCCCTTCTTCTGTTTTCACCACCGGGCCGTCCAGCAGAAAGTTCATAGACCACACCATCAGGCTGTCGTAGTTCAGCCAGGGCTGCAGCCAGCCGTCTTTAAGGGATACAGGGTGGTCAAAGATGTTCTGCTGGATACCCGAAAATTCCGGACCGGGAAGCCCTTGAGAGTTGTACACAGGTATCCTGGGGGTCATCTGAGAATCCTGCGAGACCTGCCTGCAGCCGACAAGAGCAAGCACGACGGCAAGCGGAACCAAAAACCTTTTCATATTGCTTATTCTTTCACGATTTCTATATCAGTGACATCCGTACGGTTGATTGTGAGGATGTTGTCGCTGTCATTCCAGCGTCCGAACGTCCAGGCAGATTTGGCCAGAGGCTTGCCGCCGGAGAGCACTTTCGGTTTGAAAGAGAGCTTCAGGTGCTCCGTGCCGTCTGCCTCAAGGGCGGTGTATCTGACACTGCCGGGTGCGTACTGCACGTCTTTAAGCATACAAGTGGTGCTGAAAATATGGTCTGTGCCCTCGGGAATGATTTCCGGCCAGGCGGCCATAGCCTCAAAGAAATGCGGCAGATAGTCGAAATAGCTGTCGGAATACCATACCCCTGCCCATTCCATACCGGTAGAGTTGACGGCGATATTGTCCTTGGATGTATCGTTATATGCCGTATATTCGGCAAGGGCCATTGTGGCAAGGGCCTCATTCTTCGCCTGCTCGCAGCCTGTCTCGCGAGCCCAGCGGGCCAGCACGGAGCCGTAGCGCGCAGTATGGCTGCTCATTTCGTAATAGCAGGCATCCTGCTCTTTAATGCCTACACCGCCAAAACGCACGATGCCCCCGAAACGGCCCTTCACAAAGGCCAGCAGGTCCAAGACAATCTGCTTGTAAGCTTTGCAGGCACCCGGATTAGCCAGCAGATACCTGGCAGTTTCCATAGGGGAGAACTGGTTGATATTGGTCCGGTTACTTCTAATATCCTCGAAGTAGCCGGACCAGAAGTCTGTTTTCATGGGATATTCCATTATCCAGTCGAACACCAGGTCTCGCTTTGCCTTGACCTGGGCCATGTCCAGGGACATATCGCTGGCGAGAATCTTGTCTAAGAATTCCACCACGAAGATCATATTGGCAGTGTATTGGTCTTCTACCTCGCCGGTGCGCATATTCAGCCTGAACGGCAGCGGAGAAGCCTTGTCGCTGCCTTCTTTGATATTGGTCAGAAGCAACTCGGCAATATGCTCTGCAATCGCTGCGTACTTCTGCTCTCCGCTGAATTCGGCATAATCCATATATGCAATGCCCACCATTGCGGCCTTGTCAGGCTCCAGCCTTTCGTCAAGGTAGATGCCGTCCGGGTCATCATTGTCCTGGGTGCGGACCATAGCGGGCCAGGCCCAGTCATCGGGCGTTAAGAACATCAGCATCCTGTCCAGCAGGTTCTTGACAGGCACCAACGCCCTTATGTCTCCTGTGTAAGGATAGTAATAGCGGAAAAGTTTCATCGCAAAATATGCGTTGCCGCCCTGATTGTTGGGATACAGGTTGCCGCTCCAGATGCGGTCTTTGGTCAGCAGATCTGGAAAGACCATACGCTTTATCTCATAAGAAGCAGTC
The DNA here is from genome assembly GCA_902767355.1 of uncultured Bacteroidia bacterium. GTDB lineage: Bacteria > Bacteroidota > Bacteroidia > Bacteroidales > UBA932 > Equibacterium. The sequence continues at coordinate 2,898 of CACXHG010000270.1, read as the reverse complement.
ACAAGATAGCCGGGGAGCAAGCCTTCTTCCGTTTTAACCACCGGACCGTCCAGCAAGAAGTTCATGGACCAGACCATGAGGCTATCATAGTTCAGACAGGGCTGCAGCCAGCCGTCTTTTACTTTAAAATAGTGATCGAAAATGCTATGCTCATAATCTGAAAAGTCCGGCCCGGGGAGACCTTGCACGTTATAGCCGTGAATCCTGGGGGTCATCACCGGTACCTGGGAGGCCTGCCTGCAGCCTGCCAGGGCAAGTATGCAGACAAGCGGAATCAAAAATCTTTTCATACTGCTTATTCTTTCACGATTTCGATATCGGTGACATCCTTGCGATTGATGGTGAGGATGCCCGCGCAGTCGTTCCAGCGGCCGAATGTCCAGGCGGATTTGTCGAGCGGCTTGCCGCCGGAGAGCACTTTGGGGGTGAACGACAGTTTCAGGCGTTCTGTGCCAGAGGGCTCCAGTGCGGTATATTTGACGCTGCCGGGGCCGTATTGCACGTCTTTAAGCATGCAGCTGGTGCTGAAGATGTGGTCGGTGCCCTCGGGAATAATCTCCGGGAAGGCTTGCATGCCGTCGAAGTAGTGCGGCAGGTAGTCGAAATAGCTGTCGGAATACCATATAGGATACCACTCTATGCCCACTGAATTGACCGAGATATTGCCCTTGGAGGTGTGGTTGTAAGCCGAATACTCGGCAAGGGCCAGGGTGGCGAGAGCCTCATTCTTTGCAAAATCACAGCCCGTTTCGCGGGCCCAGCGGGCGAGCACGGAGCCGTAGCGGGCAGTGTGGCTGCTCATCTCAAGGAAGCAGTCGTCCTGCTCGCAGATGCTGACGCCGCCGAAACGCACGGTGCCGCCGAAACGCCCCTTGACAAATGCCAGCAGATCCAGCACGACCTGCTTGTAATCCTCGCAACATTCGGGATGGTTGAGCAGATAACGGGCGGTCTCCAGGGGTGCGAACTGGTTCATATTGGTCAGGCAATCGCTGTCGATATCCTCAAAATATCCGGACCACAGGCAGTTCTTTACGGGATTTTCCATTATCCAGCCAAAGACCTGATCCCGCTTGGCCTTGACCAATTCCTTGTCCAGGGAGGTGTCGCTTGCGAGAATCTTGTCAAAGAAATCTACCACAAAAATCATATCCGAAGTATAGGCATCCTCGGCCTCGCCGGTGCGCATATTCACCCTGAAGGGCAGCGGGGATTCCTTGTCTGTGCCTTCTTTGATGTTGGCCAGGAGCAGCTCGGCTATATGATCGCCCATAGCCGCATATTTCTTTTCTCCGGAAAAGAGCGCATAATCCATATATGCTATGCCGACCATGGCGGCCTTGTCCGGCTCAAGCCGTTCGTCCATATAGATTCCGTCGGGATCGTCGTTGTCCTGGGTGCGGACCATCCCGGGCCAGGCCCAGTCATCGGGCGTTAAGAACATCAGCATCCTGTCCAGCAGGTCCTTCACGGGCACCAGCGCCCTTATGTCACCCGTATAAGGATAATAATAGCGGAACAACTTCATCGCGAAATATGCGTTGCTGCCCTGATTGTTGACTACCCGGCGCTCGCGGTATATGCGGTCCTCCGGCAGGACCTCTACATAGGCTCCCCTGTAAGTTCCGAAAGAAGATGTCACGATGTAGCCCGGGAGCAGGCCTTCGGGCATGTCGAACAGGGGGCCGTCGATAAGGAAATTCATGGACCACACCATTAGGCTGTCATAGTTCAGCCAGGGCTGCAGCCAACCGTCCTTGACTTGAACTTCGTGATCCAGAATGACCTGGTGGCCACGGCTATGCTCGGGACCGGGCAGTCCCTGAGAGTTGTAAACGGAAATCCTGGGGGTCATCACAGGGGCCTGGGAGGCCTGTTTACAACCTGCCAAAACAAGAATGCAGGCGATAGGAATCAAGAATATGGTTTTTTTCATAGTATGCCAAAGGTACAAAATATAACGGCATCCTACAAGTGTAGGATGCCGTTTAAAGGTTTATATGGTTGCGTTTTACTTAGAAACGCAGGCCGATAGAAGGTCCGATAACCGTTGTCTGCCAAGCCTGAGGGATGGTGATCAGACCAAGGCCGAGGTCGAGCCCGACATACTTATTGAATCCTATGTCAACGCCGCACTTGGTATTGGTGTACGGACGGAGATATCCGAAACGCTCGGGATCGGCGCCCTCGTGCATATCAAGGAAATAATTGCCGCCGATTTCTTGCCCAAGGTATATGGATAGCCAGGGGCATTTCTTGAAGTTGAAATAATGGATGTAATCTAAATAAAGAGGGATAGACTTAAGCCAGGGAGTATGCTGTGCCGGGCCGTGGGCCATACCGTAGAATTGTCTGTCCCAGTGCAGTCCACTGCCTATTCCAAGATAGTTGCCCTTGTTGAATCTCCAGCCTACAGATATGTTTGCCGTGATACGGTCGTTAAAGCCTATGGTGCCGTCGGTTGCGCTCACAATCGCCTGCAAATATCCTTTCTCTCGTTTGTCCTGCGCCTCTGCGCCCACAGATGTTGCGCACATTACAAGCGCAGCTGCGAAAATGAATAAATACTGCTTCATAATAAAAAATGCTTCGTAGTAATGGGTAAATGCAGAGATATCCCGTTTATAACTCAAGGCGCACAAAAAAAGCCGCATTGCTGCGGCCGGCGCCTCGCGCCGCGGGGGTCTTGAACTTGAAGACGGAAACGTTACGGAAACAAGCCCCCTTCCTGGGAAGGGGGTTGGGGGATGGGTAATTATAAGTGCCACCTGTGGTGGCACCACAAAAAAAGAAGGCTTTTGGCCTTCTTCTTTTTGTGGTGCCACCGGGAATTGAACCAGGGACACAAGGATTTTCAGTCCTTTGCTCTACCAACTGAGCTATGGCACCAAAGGGTTT
>CACXHG010000269.1 GCA_902767355.1 uncultured Bacteroidia bacterium | reverse complement strand
TGCCCCCAGCGTAAAGCAGATGGACTGGAGTAAAGCCGACGGCAAGATTTATATCAGCGCCGACGACAAGGACTGCATCAACCTTTATCGCATAGATCCCGCTACGGCCAAGGCCGAAAGGCTTGACAATCAAGAAGATTATCTCTATTCTTTCTCGCTGTCAGAGAAGACTCCGCTGCTGATCTATTCCGGTCAGAGCCTCTGCACTGCCGACAAGGTCTGGCTGATGAATCTGAAGAAGGGCAAAAACACCCTGATTTCTGATTTCAGTGCCCGGCGGCTAGACGGCGTGAAAATGGGCGAAGGCGGCGAATATGAGTTTACCAGCAGCAGGGGCGATTTGATTAACGGCTTCTATGTGCTGCCGCCCGATTTTGACCCTGCAAAGAAGTATCCTATGCTGGTGCATTACTACGGCGGCTGCTCGCCCAGCGCACGCTATTGCGTGGGCTCATACTCGCCGCAGTATTATGCCGCCCAGGGCTACGTATTCTATGTTGTGAATCCCTCGGGAGCATCGGGCTTCGGGCAGGAATTCGCATCCCGCCACGTGAATACTGCCGGCCAGGGCGTGGCAGAGGATATCCTCGAGGCAGTGGACCGTTTCTGCCAGGACCATCCGTATGTGGACCGCAAGCACATCGGCTGCTTCAGCGCCTCCTACGGCGGCTTTATGACCCAGCTGCTGCTGGCAAAGAGCGACATTTTTGCCGCCGGCATCTCCCACGCCGGCATCAGCGACCACACAAGTTACTGGGGTGAGGGCTACTGGGGCTATTCCTACAGCGAAGTCTCTATGGCCAACAGCTACCCCTGGACAGCAAAGGACCTCTATGTGGACAACAGCCCGCTGTATATGGCAGACAAGATCCACACGCCACTGCTGTTTTTGCACGGCAGCGCCGACACCAACGTGCCCATCGGCGAGAGCATACAGATGTTCACCGCCCTCAAGCTTTTGGGCACAGAGACGGCGTTCGTGGTGGTGGACGGAGAGAATCACGGCATACGCGATTATGAAAAACGCCGCCAGTGGCTGCGTACGATTTCTGCCTGGTTTGCAAAGTATCTTAAAGAAGACTCTTCCTGGTGGGATGCCCTTTACCCTGAGAAAGAGCTATAAACATCCGTATTTAAACGTTTATAAACGACTGTAAACGTTTGTGCCTTTTCGGAAACGGAAAGACCTGAAGCTCTTTTCTGACATTTTCCTCCACAGACTGTGCGGCGCACTAACTTCGTGACCGCATTATTAACAACTAAAAACGGAGGTAAAAATGAAACACAGAAAAGAGGCGAAGGGCTTGGCAGCAACCTTCGCGGCAGTAATTACAATTTTGGCAGCAAGCAGCTGTTCACTTGCAGAAAGAGAGGAGAACAACGCCTATTTACAGATCAGTATCAGGCAGGAAAACACATTTGCAACAAAGGCCGGCGGGCAGCCCAAGCCGGACACAAACCAGTTTATCCTGCAGATAAAGAACGCATCCGGCGAGTATGTTTATAATGGGGTGTATTCGAGCCGGCCTAAAACCATCAGCGTACCGGCCGGGGCTTATGAACTGAGCCTCATGAGCGAGCAAATGGGCGCCCCTGCATGGGACAGCCCTATCTATGGAGACCATGTCAGCATAGTGGCATCGGCAGGCGAAAAGGTCAGCGTGGACTTCCTGTGCAAGATGGTCAACTCCGGTGTCCGCATCAAAATGACAGGGCGCTACCTGGAGCGCTACCCCGGCGAGCTGACAATCGCCCGCGACGAGGGGTCGCTCGGCTACACTTCGTCCGAAACCCGTTTCGGCTACTTCTCTGCCGGCAATGCCACTTTCAGCGCCGTGGCTGCAGACGGTTCCCGGCAGCAGCTGTTCAGCAAGCAGCTCTCAGAAGGCCAGCTGCTGACTCTGACACTGGATGCCTCCAGCGACGCCTCAAATGCCGGAATAAGCGTCAAACTCGACACCACAGCCACATATCTGAGCCAGACCATTATGGTGGACCGGTTTCAGGAGACTTCGGGCGACGGGGCCAGTAAAGCTTCCGCCTTCAGCATAGCCCAGGCTGCGCAGCATCCTGAAGAGTCAGTATGGGTGTGGGGCTATATTGTAGGCGGCGACCTGACGTCGAGTGCCGTGAATTTCGAGGCGCCGTTTACAAAAAACAGCAATCTCGCCATAGCCCCGTCGGCTTCGTGCAAAACCAGGGATGAGTGCATGTCCATAGAGCTGGCCAGCGGCAGCGACATCCGCGAAGCTGTGAATCTGGTAGATCATCCTGACATGCTCGGCCGCAAGATTTACATCCAGGGTACAGTCAAGAGTTCTTACTTCGGCCTGGTCGGACTCAAGAGCATCAAAGAGTTCATCCTGGAGTAAAAAATTTTGTTTATTAACAATAAAAGAATACCTTTGCACTCCCCAAAAGCAGCTATCAAGGCTGCCGAGGGAGTGAGACTCGCTAGCTCAGTTGGTAGAGCACAGCACTTTTAATGCTGGGGTCTTGGGTTCGAGCCCCAAGCGGGTCACCAAAAAAGCGGTACGAAGGAACCGCTTTTTTGGTACCCGCTACATCACCGCATCCACCCTTCCAAACAACAGCAAGTTTAGGCAAACTACAGCCTAATCACTTATATATACGGACGTAATCAACAAACATTTTGACCTGCCCAGGCAAATAATGTTTGAAGGCATCTAACTGTAGGCAAATATGATGTGGCCATCGGGCTATAACATCTTTATCTGTAACAGTATAGACCAACTCTCCATTCAGGTAAACATAGATTACATCGTCAAACCATTCCAGCGCCATTTCCTGCCATTTTGTGCCATCAACATCATATTTCTGATGGACTTGGCTGTTATCCGCGCCAAAATGTAGGAATGTATGCACGGGGCGTCTCGGGTCCTGGCACAACGTTTCAAAGATATCCATCTCGCCCTCATCAGGCCATTTGTTTGACTGTGGCCAAGTAAGGACCACGCCGCTCATGGTTTTGCTGGTATCTCTCTCACACCGTACCCGAAACTCGAACCTTGTATCCGGAAGGTAGTTCTCCCTATGCGCCATTCCCCCCGAGACTATTTTACCTTCTTTCATAGATGCCGTAATAACAAGGTAACCATCTTCGACGCTGAAGGCCTCTGCTTTTCTATAGCCGTGACGATTGTGGCCAGGCCCTTCATATATGCTCCATACATCCCTGTCCACTTGGGTGCCATCAAAGTTTTCTTCAAATACGAGCTTCCATTTTTTATCCGAATGCCCAGTCCTCTCAAGAGAAGACGGTGCAGTATCTTGCCGCTTTGCAACAGTAAAGACTTCAGTCCCATTCGTAGGAACAATAAGGCGCCCTCCTCCACGTCTGTCACCATCGCCGAATAAATGGTTATACGTATCACGGAACTTGCCCCCGATTTTCAGTTTGGCGGCCTTCTGCCCAGCATTTGTGATGACACATAGAAGAGAGTCTTCACAATCCATCATATTAAAGGTCAGAGCCGTATTGCTATATGGTTCAAGTACCCAAGGGTACTGCTTTAGCTCTGACTGTAAAAGGTTTTTATATAACTCACCTAGGTTCTTCATGTCTCCACCAAGCTCCAGTGGAGTCGGTATCCATAGGAATCGTCCCTTTCCGAAACTATTTTCACAAGCAGTAACCACATCAGAATCAGAAGCAATGGCCCGGGCGCTTCGCAGCGCCAAAGATCCTTTCCATAGATGAGACATGACTGTTTTTTTGGCTGCATCCAGACTGTAGGGAAATAGATTTTCTATTACTTTGAACTCCAGAAGATCCGCACCCATCACATCCGCCAATGGGTGTCCACCGATAAATGAGCATTGCATTCTTTCGTTGAAATAGCCACTCAGGCCCGTACACATCACGGTTCCGCCAGCTTCGACATAACTGCGGATATTATCATAAAACCTTTCGGGGATACACAGTAAATGAGGCATGATAATAACCGGGTGACGCAGAATATCCCAGTCAAAGGAATCCATACAGCTTAAATCCGCCTTTATCCCCTGGCTCTCCAACGCCTCAAATGCTCCGATTGCGGCACGGATGACCGCGCCTTTAGTTCGACCGACATATTGATCAGACTCTGCCGGACTGGCGTTTGCCTGAACCAGAAATGATTCATTGTTATAGAGAATCGCAACCGGCGAGCAAAAAGGTTTGGCCTTTGAAAACAGAGAAGCATGATCTCTGACAGACGCAGCAACCTCGGAAGCCGCAACAAGACGTTCACTGGGATTCCCCAAATAATCTATCATAGCCCACTCACCGGCCTCCTTCACGCTCATCCTTGGATTGAGAGTCCAGAATATCACTCCCTCAGCACCAGCCGATATGCTGTTCCAAAGCCACTGCTTCGTCTGAGCATTGGTCGGAGACATAGGTTCTTTACCACTAGCTGTTACTCCGCCGCCTTGCATTTCAGTAACCCAGAATGGATTATGTCCAGCCCCCTTAC
>CACXHG010000268.1 GCA_902767355.1 uncultured Bacteroidia bacterium | reverse complement strand
TACGCATGGTGGGATCCTCGGCTGCAGCGCGGTTGAGGGCCTCGCCCAGTTTCTCGTCGTCCTTCTCGTCCAGGGCCTTGATGGCGGTGCGGTATTTTGCCGGCGGGAACTCGATGGGAGGGAAAGCGGCGTCGTTGCCGGGAGCGTTCAGGGTCTGGTTGGTCTTGACAGCCTTGAGCTTGACGGTACAACCCATGTCGCCTGCTACCAGCTCGGTGACTTTCTCTTTCTTCTTACCTGCAACGGCATAGAGAGTGGTGATGCGCTCTTTGCTGCCATTGTCCATATTCACGAAGTCCTGACCCTCGGAAACCTTGCCGGATACAACCTTGAAGTAGGTCACATCGCCCAGGTGCTGCTCCAGGGCAGTCTTATAAACGAAGAGGGAGGTCTTGCCATTTACGTCCTCCTTCGGGGCGGGAGCCACCTCGGTGAGGAACTCGAGCATGCGCTTAACGCCCATGTCCTTCTTGCCGCTGATGCAGAACACAGGATAGAAGTCTCCCTTCACGAAGCCTGCGTTCAGGCCCTGGTGAAGCTCCTCTTCGCTGAGCTCGCCGGCGTCAAAGAATTTCTCCATCAGAGCTTCGTCGCTCTCGGCTGCCATCTCCACGATGGCTGCGTGCATCTCTTCTGCGCGGCCGGCCAGGTCTGCGGGAATGTCGCACTCCTCGGTCTTGCCGTCTTCGCCGGAGAATTTGTACATCTTCATCTTGAGCACATCGACAACTGCGTTGAACTCCAGACCGGGGTTCACGGGGAACTGCACGGGAACGGCCTTGGCGCCGAAGGCCTGATGCAGGCTGTCCAGTGTGTTCTCCCAGTTGGCCTTCTCGGTTTCGAGCTGGTTGACGGCGATGAGCATGGGTTTCTTATACTGCTCAACATAGCGGCCGTGGATCTCTGTGCCGACCTCGACGCCCGCACCTGCGTTGACAACCATGATTGCGGAGTCGCACACGTTCAGACCCAGGATGGCGCCCTCGATGAAATCGTCGGCACCGGCTGCGTCGATAAAATTGAACTTGTGGTCGAAAACCTCTGCATAGAACGGTGTGGAATAGATGGAGCGCTGGAAAATCTGCTCTACCTCGGTGTTGTCGGATACGGTGTTCTTAGCCTCGATTGTCCCCCTGCGGTCGATGACTTTGCCTTCGAACATGATGGTCTCGGCAAGGGTGGTTTTACCGCAGCGGGTACCGCCAAGCAGCACGACGTTGCGAATTTTGTCTGTGGAGTAATTTTTCATTTTATAGTATTGTTTTACTTAATTCTTTTTGCCCGGAAGGCGGGATAAGTGTGCAAATTTAAGAAATTATATTCATTTCATCAATAAGCCGTCTGCAACCGCCAAACTTATCTATGATAAACAGCACATAGCGGATGTCCACGCAGATGCATCTCTGCAGTTCCGGCTCGAAGATAATGTCGCCCGACATCGACTCCCAGTTGCCGTCGAAGGCCAGGCCAATCAAATTGCCGTCGGCGTCCATCACTGGGCTGCCGCTGTTGCCGCCGGTAATGTCGCCCGTCATGATAAAGCAGGCCGGCATCTTGCCGCCAGGCATGGCATAGCGCCCGTAATCCTTTGCCTGCCAGAGCTCTTTGAGGCGAGCGGGCACCACAAACTCCCAGTTGTCGGGGTCTTCCTTTTCCATAACGCCGTCGAGGGTGGTGTAATAGTCGTATATCACACCGTCCTTGGGCGAATAGGACTGCACCTTGCCGTAGGTCAGGCGCATGGTAAAGTTGGCATCGGGATACATCGCAGCGCCTTTTTTCTTCTCCAGCTGGCCGGCGATATAGGCCTTGTGGCCCTTGTCCAGCAGCTTGCGTGCCTCGGCGGTGGCCTGAGCCTTGGCCATGTAATACTCCAAGGCTGCGTCATAAAGCTTCGCGGCGGGATCTTCTGCCAGCTTCTGGGCGGCATCTTCCTGCTTCAGGGCAGCCTCTGCCCTTTCTTTGGTGGCAAAAGCCGACTTTTCGAAAAGGTCGTCCACGAAGGCTGCGATATCGCCGCCGAAATCCTTCTCTATGGGCTCATACACTGCCGGCAGCGCCTCTGCACCCACTTTATCGCGGAAAATCTGGAGCATGCGCACCGCCACCTTGCGGTCGGTAGGCTGGCTGTAGTCCTTGTAAAAACGCTCCAGATAGCTGGCGGCCACCGGATCGCCGGCATAAGCTGCCAGAGTGCTGGCAATCTGGCCTATCTCTATGTTGGCCAGGGTCTCACGCAGATAAATCATATCGGCGCGGTCGGCTGCACGAGCCTCCACCGCCTGCCGGATATCGTCCAGCGCCCCGGCATATTTTTTCTGGCGGGATTTCTTGGCGTCCACCCACTGGATAAACTCCTGCTCTTCCTGCGCGCGGCGCTCCTCCACGCCCAGTTTGGCAAAGGCCTCGTTCATGCCTATCCACTTTTTCCAGCCGTTGGTGCTGCCGCTGTACTTGCTGGCATACTGAATCTTGACCTTAGGGTCGGCCAGCATGTCTTCCAGCAGGATCTTCTGGCGCTCGCCGCGGCAGTAGATGCTGATGGCGTTGCTCAGGTCGCGCTGCTCGGCCACCTCGCAGCTGGTCATGAAGCGGTTGGTGGAGCCGGGATAACCCATAATCATGGAGAAATCGCCGTCTTTGACGCCCTTGAGAGACACATTCAGCGCCTTCTTGGGGGTGTAGGGCACATTGTCGGCAGAATACTCCGCAGGGTTGCCGTTCTTATCGCAATAGATGCGGAACACAGAGAAGTCGCAGGTGTGGCGGGGCCACATCCAGTTGTCGGTGTCGGCGCCGAACTTGCCTATCGAAGACGGCGGTGCGCCCACGAAGCGGATATCTTTAAAACGCTTGTAAGCAATCAGATAATAAGCATTGCCGCCAAAGAAAGACACCACCGAGGCATTCACGAAAGTGTCGGCAGCGTGCAGCGGGGCAGACAGCTTTTTGGATATCTCGCCCAAGGCCTTGCGCTCAGCTTCTGCATCGGTGCAGTCTTTCAGCGCCTTCTCGACCTTGGCGGTGACGTCGGTAAAGCTCTCCAGGAAAGTCACTTCCAGGCCCTGCACCGGCAGCTCTTCGCCAAAGCTCATAGCCCAGTAGCCGTCTTTCAGATAGTCGTGGTCCACGCTGGACAGGCTCTGGATAGACGAGTAGCCGCAGTGGTGGTTGGTCAGCAGCAGACCCTGGCTGGAAACCACCTCACCGGTACAGCCGTTGCCGAAAATCACCACGGCGTCCTTGAGACTGGTATGGTTGATGGAATAAATCTCGTCGGCCGTCAGGCGGCAGCCCATCTGCTGCATTGTCTTGATATTCATCTTCTCCAGAAGCGGCAGCAGCCACATTCCTTCGTCGGCCATCGCGCCCAGCGACACCATGGCCGCCAGCAAAATTGCAAGAGTCTTTTTCATCTAAAAAATAATTGACAGTGCGGTGACGATGATGACCACCGGCGCCGCATATTTGATTACAAAAAACAGTATTTCTGCCAGCGGGCGGGGCACTTTGACCGTTCCGCCGGAAGTAATTTCGTCCATGAAGGCCGGCTTTTTCACAAACCATCCCACACAAATCACGGTGAGCAGCCCGCCCAGAGTCATCAGAAAGTTAGACGAGAGATAGTCAAACTGGTCAAAGATGTTCATCCCGGCTATGGTGATATGTTTCAGCACGCCCTGCGAAAGGGAGCATACGCAGCCGGTCAGCGTCAGCACCACGGCGGTGATTGCAGCCGCCTTGCCGCGGGAAATCCTGCAGATGTCCATGAGCGAAGCCGTGATGACCTCGAAAAGTGACACCGAAGACGACAGGGCCGCCAGAAACAGCGCTATGAAAAACAATATCGAACACAGTCCGCCCAGCGGCATCTGGGTAAATATCTGCGGCAGGGTCACGAACACCAGGCCCGCGCCCTCGCTGGGGTTGATGCCGAAAGCGAACACCGCCGGCATTATGGCGCAGCCCGCCAGAACGGCAAAGAAAGTGTCGCTGACGGTTATAATAGCTGCATTCTTTGTCAGATTGCTGCTGCGGGGGGTATAGGCGCCGTAGGTTATCAGCATGCAGGCGCCCAGGCTCAGCGAGAAAAAGCTCTGCCCGAGGGCCGCCAGCAGCGAATCGAAGGTAAAATGCGAGAAATCGGGCTTGAACAGGTATTCCAGACCCGCCCCGGCTCCCGGCAGGGTCACGCTGCGTATGCCAATCAGGATTATGAGCACGAACAGCAGCGGCATCATCAGCTTGCTGGTTTTTTCTATGCCCTTCTGCACACCCACGCAGATGATGGCCACTGTGAGGATAATGAACAGGGCGGCATAAAAAATCGGGGGGAAACTGCTGCCCACGAAACCGGAAAACAGCCCCACGCTGTCTATCTGAGCCCCCCGGCTGAAGGCCATCGAAAGCGACAGGAGCAGATATTTGACAGTCCAGCCGCCTACCACCACGTAGAACGACATTATCATAAAGCAGGTCACCATGCCTATGATGCCCGCCACGCCCCACCCCTTGCGGCCGGAGACTGCGATGTAGGACTCCCTGGGGCTGCCCCCGCCGCGGCGGCCGATGACCATCTCCGCCAGCAGTATGGGAGTGGCTATAAGCAGCGTAATCGCAAGATATACAATGATGAACGCCGCTCCGCCGTTCTGCCCCACCAGATAGGGGAAGCGCCACAGATTGCCCAGCCCTATGGCCGAACCTATCGCTGCGGCAACCATGCCGAAATTGCTGGTGAAGCTGTCCTTGACCCTACGCTCTGCCATATACCGCAAATTCGTATCGCAGACCCGTGGCAGGGTCTGTAAAAGTTTCACTTATTTCGCTCAGCTCCCATTTGAGCGGATTGATAAAAGGGAAAAACGTGTCGGCGTCCGGCACCTGGGTGTGGACTAGCGTCACATACAGCCTGTCGGCCAGCGGCATGGCCTCCTTGTAGAGCTGCCCGCCGCCCATCACAAACACCTCAACGTCGGGGGCGGCCATCTCCAGCGCAGCTTGCAGCGAAGCGGCCACCTGGGCGCCTTCTGTCGGCTCCATTGTCCTGCTGACCACGATGTTGCGTCGGTTGGGAAGAGGGCGGCAGCCTATGCTCTCCCAGGTGCGGCGGCCCATAATCACGGTGTGGCCGCTGGTGATCCGCTTGAAATATTTCAGATCTTCGCCGATGTGCCAGGGCATATCGCCCCCGCGGCCTATCGCATAATTGTCGCTTATGGCTACTATGATGTTCAGCATAAGGCTTCTACACGGCCACCGGGGCCTTGATTGCGGGCCACGGGTCGTAGCCTTCCAGGGTAAAATCTTCGTATTTGAAATCGAAGATGCTCTTCACTTCGGGATTGATCTTCATTGTGGGCAGCGGGCGCGGGGTGCGTTCCAGCTGGGTGGCAACCTGCTCGAAATGATTGCGGTAGATGTGCACGTCGCCGAAGGTATGCACAAAATCGCCCGGCGTGTAGCCACATACCTGCGCCATCATCATGGTCAGCAGCGCATAGGAGGCGATGTTGAAAGGCACGCCCAGGAACACGTCGGCGCTGCGCTGATACAGCTGGCAGCTCAGGCGCCCTTCGGCCACATAAAACTGGAACAGGCTGTGGCAGGGCGG
>CACXHG010000267.1 GCA_902767355.1 uncultured Bacteroidia bacterium | reverse complement strand
TTCTTCTTTGGCCGGGCTGAAGCTGGGAGCGCTGCAGCAGCGGCCGTCTTTGGTGGCCACCACGCCGCCTTCGGGGAAGTGGATCACAACCATCTTACGCACACCGGCGGCCAGCAGGTCGCGGGCAGCATTTTCCACGTCGCCCATGTTTATAGTGCCGTCGGCGCGGCGCAGCGTCGTGCCCAGGCTCTTCTCGGCCTCGACCTCGTTCACGATAAAGTAGTCGGTATATTTGAGGCAGGGCAGCACAATCTTCTGGTAACGGTCGCCCTCTTCAGAGACGACATCGACGCTGGTCTCGTAGCCCTGCTTGAGCAGGCCATCCAGCGCGCGGGCGGCGGCCACCCCGTATTCGGGGTCCTCCTTGTCCAGGCCGTCCAGCAGCAGCAGATAGCCCAGGTGGAAGATTTTGGCGGGGGACTTGGCCTCAAGCACCTGCTCCACTGTAAGCTTGGCATTGGCGCCGCGGCAGTGGAAGAAAGTGCGGGCGCGTCCGCCCTCTATCTCCGACATGACATCGGTATAGGAAGTGGCCTCGCCGGGGAGAACCTTGAGATTGCTGCGGTCTATGCCCAGACGGTCGCAGGCCTCCATACACATGCGGCCGTGGTCGTCGTCGCCAATGCAGCCGCCGGTGTACATCGGCAGGCCGCTCTTCAGGCTGGCCAGGTCGGCGATGACATTGTGCGCGCAGCCGCCGAGGCCTTCGTCCTGCCCTACTATGTTCGTAAGATTTCCCTTCTGCGGGTAAACCGTGATGAATTTTACAGAGTCAACGATCCAGTTGCCTACTGCCATTATACCTCGTCTTTCCATATATGTGTGTTTCTATTATTCTAACTATTAACGCATTGTAGTCAATCGATTTTCGTCAATCGGTTGACGGGCGCGTCGAATTTGTTACAAGTTTAGGAATTTTTACTCTTTAATACAACTAATCCTGCGATTTTTCTTTCGCCCGGGGACCGGCCGGGCGCAGTCTTCTTCCGGGCGAAGTACTCAAATGTCATCCCGTGCGCAGAACCCTAATGTCATCCCGAGCGCAGTCGAGGGATCTCCCACCCCGTCTGACTCACCCGGGAAACCGCCCGCGATGCTGCCGCGAGGTGGCACACCAAGCTCACTCACCCGGGAAACCGCCCGCCGTCCGGGGGCCTTGCAGACAGCATCGGCAAGCGCCCAGGCTGGAGTGCATTTGCCTGACAGTCTGCATATTACCAAACATTACCCCAACGATTCCGGAGGGGTAACTTTGCGCAATTCCCTATGCTACAACAAGTTACACTCCAGCGGTTTTCCTCAAAAAATACTATATTTGCCCCCGATGTGCAAAGTCAAGACAAGACACCTACTGGCAGTGAACGGACTGCTCCCTGTGGCGCCGGGAATCTTCCACTGGGCGCATTTTCGGCCGTTTTCGCTCCTTGTGGCGGCAGAAATCCTCCACTGGGCGCACCACGAAACCGTCCGTTATCCTTATATTTGCAAATAAAGACTCCCAACTATGAAATTTCACGTCACAATTGCAGCATTCCTGTCGGCGTTACTGTGCCTTTCATGCAGCAGGGGGCAGGACAAAACCATAGTCTGCCACATCTACGGCACGGCAGAGGATGTCAGCGGCCAGCTGCTCATATCCGAGTACGACGGCGACCCGCGCAGTCCGCTGGCCACAATTGACATCAAAGAGGACGGCACTTTTTCCGGGGAGATAGAAGCCAACCCCACCGTCCCGCTTCAGGCGCAATTGATGGAAGGCGGCACCTGCGTATATTGCCACTTCTTCCCCGAGAAGGAGACCGGCCTGGCCCTCAAGGGCATGACGCCTCCGGTATTAACCTCTTACTCAGGCAAATACAACAAGGAGCTACAAAAGCTCAAGAAAACTTTCGACGATAGCTTCAGTGCAAGGCAGGATTCCCTGTATGCCCAAATGGACGCACTAACCCCGGAAGAGGCTTTAACCACCGAGGCGTTTCAACTGTACACCAAGCTTAATGACCCCGACACGCCGGCCGCCGAGAAGGAGACCTACTCCAGCGAATGGAATGCGCTTGAACAAGCCGGCAAGATTCTTTCCCCGAAATACAATGAGATTAAAACTCAGCTGAATAAGCTCGGCAAGGAGTATCACGAGAGCAAGATAAATTATATCTCAGCCCGCCGCTCGCTGGTTTCCTTTTTCACGCTCGCAATGGAAAGCCAGATGATGTACGACTCCTCCACGGCCTGGCCAGAAGACGATTATTACTACAAGACACTCTCTACCCTGCTGGACATCTACGAGACAGACTATGCGGACAAGTTTGCCGGCCATCCGTTCCATGAGAAGATTGCCCAACTGCAGAGCAACGCGCAGATGCTTGCCGGCAAAAGCCATTACATCGATTTTTCCCTGCCGGACCAGAACGGCGCAGAGCACAAACTCTCCGACCTTATCGGTGGCAAGATTGCCGTGATTGACCTGTGGGCGTCGTGGTGCGCCGGATGCCGGCGGCATTCCAAGGCTCTCATACCACTATATAAAAAGTATAGCGACAAGGGTTTCACCGTGGTCGGAGCAGCCCGCGAACTCAAGGACGATCTCGCCTGGAGGGCTGCGCTGGAGAAGGACGGCTATCCCTGGGTCAACCTGTTGGCAATGGAGCCCGATCACTGGATCTGGACTAAATACGGGGTGGCCAACGCTGCCGGCTGCATCCTGCTCGTCGGCCGCGACGGCATTGTCGTTTCCGTCAACCCCTCTGTGGATGAGATAGAGGAATATATCAAGAATAATCTTATGGATTGATGCCGATTCCTGTTCCTTGTGGGGGTCAGAAACCTTCCACTGGGCGCAGATGCAGCAGTTAAACTAAAATAATAGTTGTTAAACTAAAAATTTAGTTATAGCTTTGTGGCATGAAAAAGCACAAGGCACAGGAACTGACACAGGCGGAGCTGCAGATTATGCAGGTGGTTTGGGCCAAGGGGCGCGTGTTCGTAAAGGACGTGCTGGCCGAGATGCCCGAGCCCAAACCCGCCTACAACACCGTATCAACATTTATCCGCATCCTTGAGAAGAAGGG
>CACXHG010000266.1 GCA_902767355.1 uncultured Bacteroidia bacterium | reverse complement strand
TACCATCACACCGGGCAGACCGGTGAACTGCTCGGCCACGAAGAAGGGCTGCGACAGGAAGCGCTGTGCGCGGCGGGCGCGTGAAACAACGAGTTTGTCCTCGTCGCTCAACTCTTCAACACCCAGGATGGCGATAATGTCCTGCAGCTCGTTATACTTCTGCAACAAGTGGATGACGCGCTGAGCCACGTCGTAGTGCTCCTCGCCGATGATGTTCGGGTCCATGATGCGTGAAGTTGATGCCAGGGGATCCACAGCGGGATAGATGCCCAACTCGGCAATCTTACGGCTCAACACGCAGGTGGCATCCAAGAAGTTAAAGGTGGTTGCGGGAGCGGGGTCGGTCAAGTCGTCGGCAGGCACATACACGGCCTGTACCGAGGTAATTGAACCCGTCTTGGTCGAAGTGATGCGCTCCTGCAGCTTACCCATCTCACTGGCCAGCGTAGGCTGATAACCCACAGCCGACGGCATGCGCCCGAGCAGTGCGGACACCTCGCTGCCGGCCTGCGTGAAACGGAAAATATTATCTACGAAGAAAAGTATGTCGCGCGGACCGCCAGCACTGCTTTCGTCGGCTCCGTCGCGGAAGGACTCGGCCACGGTAAGGCCGCTCAGGGCCACCGACAGACGCGCTCCCGGGGGCTCGCTCATCTGCCCGAACACCAGCGTAGCCTGGCTCTTGGCCAGTTCGGCCTTGTCCACCTTGCTCAGATCCCATTTGCCCTCTTCCATACCCTTGGCAAACTCGTCGCCATAGCGGATAACGCCGGATTCTATCATCTCGCGCAGCAGGTCGTTGCCCTCGCGGGTACGCTCCCCCACTCCGGCGAACACGCTGTAGCCGTGGTGCTTCTTGGCGATGTTGTTTATAAGCTCCATGATCAGCACAGTCTTGCCCACGCCGGCACCGCCGAAAAGGCCTATCTTGCCGCCCTTGACATAGGGTTCCAGCAGGTCTATGACCTTGATGCCGGTGTAGAGCACTTCCTGGCTGGTGGTCAGGGTGTCGAAAGCCGGCGGGTCGCGGTGAATCGGCTGCGCGCCCTTGCGGTCCAGAGCCTCCATCCCGTCGATTTCGTCGCCTGTCACATTCATGAGCCGGCCCTTGATCTGGGCGCCTACGGGCATTGTGATGGAGGCGCCTTCACTTACGACCTCCATCCCGCGGCACAGGCCGTCGGTAGAGTCCATGGCAATGCATCGCACGGTGTTCTCGCCTATGTGCTGCTGTACCTCTACAATGAGCCGGCGGCCATCCTCGCGCGCGATGGTCATCGCAGAGTGGATGGCGGGAAGGTCTTCTTCGCTGATGCCCGCCTCGAACGCAACGTCGATCACGGGGCCGATAATCTGTGATATGTATCCTTTAGTCATAATCTAATCCAACTGGCCGAAAAGGCCGTACAAATGCGCGTCTATCTGATTGGTAATCACCCCGAAATCTTCGGGATTATTCACAAAATCCAGATGGTCGGCATCTATAGTTATAATTTTGCCCGGATAGCCGGCAATCCACTTTTCGTATCGTTCGTTCAGGCCGCCCAGATATTCCAGGCTCATGCCCTGCTCGTAGTCGCGCCCGCGTTTCTGGATCTGCCCGACCAGGTGCGGCACGCTACAGCGCAGATAAATGAGCAGGTCGGGCAGATGCGCCATGCGCATCATCACGTGGTAGAGATCCATATAGGCGTTGTAGTCACGCTCCGAAATGTTTCCCATCGCCCGGTTGTTCTCCACAAAAATGCTCACGCCCTCCTGCAGGGTGCGGTCCTGGATCACAGTCTGGCTGCTTTCGGCAATATCCAGCAGGTCCTTGAAGCGCTGCGTGAGGAAGTACACCTCCAGATTGAACGACCAGCGGTGTATGTCCTTATAGTAGTCTTCGAGATAGGGGTTGTAGGTGACCGACTCGTATTTTGGCGTCCAGCCATAGTGCCCGGCAAGCATCCGCACCAGCGAAGTCTTGCCCGAACCTATATTGCCTGCGACACCTATGTGCATAACTATTCTTTTTCGCTATAATCGAAGCAGCCGCCCTCGCCGTCGTCGAACCATTCCTTGTATTTCATGTAGCCCTGGGCATTGTTGTGGGCCATCTGGGCTATCTTTTCGCTGCCCTCCTTGACCTTTTTGGCGGGGATTCCGGCATAGACGCCAGGCTCGAGCGTCTGATTGCTCAGCACCACTGCCCCCGCGGCGATAATGGTATTGTCCGGCACCACCACGTTGTCCATCACTATCGCACCCATGCCGACCAGCACGTTGCTGCCTATCCTGGCCCCGTGAATGACGGCGTTGTGCCCCACGGACACGTCGTTTCCGATCTCCACCACAGAGCGCTTGTGCAGGGTGTGCAACACGGCACCGTCCTGGATATTGACACGGTCGCCCAGGATTATGGGATTCACGTCGCCGCGCAGCACCGCCGCATACCAGATGCTGCAGTCGTCGCCCATCTTTACATCGCCTATAACAGCCGCATTCTCAGCCAGAAAGCAGCGCTTCCCGAGAATCGGCCGGATACCGTTCAGTTCT
>CACXHG010000265.1 GCA_902767355.1 uncultured Bacteroidia bacterium | reverse complement strand
CCTGGCTTTCTACGCCCTTGGCTGGAGCGACAAGACAGCCTCGCTGAAGGTCAGCTGCGGCGGCACAAACAAGACATATTCCATCAAGCCCAACGACGGCATAGTAAATAATCCTCCTTACAGCATCTCCACCACAGACGATGACGCTTATTACGTGTTTACAATCACATCTTCAAGCGCCACCCAGGTCAATATGGAATCCGACGGCAGGGTTATCCTCTGGGGTATCAACGCCTACAGCGACGGCGTCCCCGGTGGCGGTGACACGCCCGGTGGCGGAGACACGCCCGGTGGCGGAGACACGCCCGGCGGCGGAGATACTCCTGGCGGAGACACTCCCGGCGGAGATGACACGCCAGGCTCCGCGGCCCACGGCTGGCTGGAGCTTCCGGCGACAAACGCCCCCTCGCTTATCTTCATCAGCCACGAGAGCTCCAACGCCGCCGGCCGCAACTACTCATATTATTGGGACTCAGAAGCTATGGTGGCTCTCTGGGTGGCCTATCCGCTCAACGACGATATCATCGGCAGCGGCAGCCGTACCAACGCCTGGGGCTACGACCCCAAACTGCCCCAGGACAAGCAGCCTCTGCTCAAGAAAGCCTACCGCAGCTCTTCTTCCAGCGGCAACACCAACGGCGGAACCACCTGGTCCAGAGGACATCAGATCCCGTCTGCCGACCGCCTGAGACACGCAGACAACGTCCAGACCTTCTACTACACCAATATGACTCCCCAGAGCAGCAGTTTCAACGGCGGGATATGGAACACGCTGGAAAATCAAGTGCGCGACTGGGCTCAATCATTTGACACCCTGTATGTTGTGACAGGTTGCGTGGTAAAGGACAGCAAGAGCTACGCCTACGACAACAACGGCAAGAAGGTAGCCATCCCCACCGGCTATTACAAGGCTCTGCTGGGCTACGACAAGAGCAAGAAAAAAGGCATCACCTCGCAGACAAACGGCTATACCGGCATCGCCTTCTACTTCGACCACAAGTCCTACAGCGGGAGCTCCTACTCAAGCTATTCCATGACTATAGACGAGCTGGAAAAGAAGATCGGCATCGATTTCTTCGTCAATCTCCCCGACGCCATAGGCAAGGAAAAGGCCGACAAGGTAGAATCCACCAGCGATTCGTTCTGGTAGCGGCTAGCTCAACGCGCGCATAGAGTTGAGGGTTGCCAGCACGGTGACTCCCACATCGGCGAAGACGGCCATCCACATGGTGGCGACGCCGGCCGTGGCCAGCACGAGCACCAGCAGCTTGACGCCTATGGCAAACCATGTGTTTTCGCGGGCAATCCGCAAGGTCTTGCGGGCAATCTTAACTGCGGTGGCCAGCTTGGACGGCTTGTCGTCCATCAGCACCACGTCGGCGGCTTCTATCGCGGCGTCGCTGCCGAGCGCCCCCATCGCTATTCCGACATCGGCGCGCGCCAGCACTGGCGCATCGTTTATGCCGTCGCCCACGAAGGCCAGCGCTCCGCCTGAGGGCTGCGCCGAGAGCAATTCCTCTACCTTGGCCACCTTGTCGGCTGGCAGGAGCTGCGCATAATACTTGTCCAGGCCAAGCTGGGAGGCGACGCTGCGGCCCACATCGGCGTGGTCGCCGGTAAGCATCACGGTCTGCCCCACTCCGAGTGCTTTGAGAGAGCGAACAGCCTCGGCGGCATCTGCCTTAATGCGATCGCTGATGACTATGTGCCCAAGGTATTCCCCTTCCATGGCCACGTGCACTATGGTGCCGGTTTTCTCGCAGGGGTGCCAGTCGGCGCCGCAGAGCTCCATCATCGCAGAGTTGCCCACGTACACCTTGCGGCCGTTCACCACGGCGGAGAGGCCCTTGCCGGAGATTTCCTCTACATTCTCCACAGTGCAGGCGTCATCCTCGTCGCCGTAGGCCTGGCGCAGGGATGCTGCAATCGGATGGCTGCTGAAGCGCTCCACGTGTGCGGCCAGGTGCAGCAGCTCGCGCTCCTGCATGATTTCTGGATGCACGGCCGTCACTTCGAAGACGCCTTCGGTGAGCGTACCGGTCTTATCGAACACCACGGTCGAGAGCCGGGCGAGCGTGTCCAGATGGTTGCTGCCCTTGACCAGGATGCCCTTGCGGGAAGCCCCGCCGATGCCCCCGAAGAAAGCCAGCGGCACACTGATGACCAGCGCGCAGGGGCAGGACACCACCAGGAACATCAGCGCCCGGTAGAGCCACGTGGCGAAATTGCCGCCGAACAGGGGCGGAACCAGGGCCAGCAGCACCGCCGCAGCTACTACTATTGGCGTATATACTTTTGCAAAACGCGTGATGAAGCTCTCGCTGCGGGACTTGTTCTCGCCGGCGTGCTCCACCAGCTCCAGGATGCGGGAGGCGGTGGACTGCCCGAACTCCTTGGTGACGCGCACCCTCAGCAGGCCGCTCAGGTTGACGCAGCCGGAAAAGATGTCGTCGCCTGCGGCAATGCTTCGCGGAACGCTTTCGCCGGAGAGCGCCACGGTGTCAAGAGAAGACGAGCCTTCCAGAACGACGCCGTCTACAGGCACCTTCTCGCCCGGCTTGATGACTATCACGTCACCGGGGCGCAGACTGCCGGGATCCACCACAACAATCTCCCCTGCCCGCTCCAAATTGGCGCTGTCGGGGCGGATGTCCATCAGGTGCGCAATGCTCTTGCGGCTGCGGTCCTCGGCCAGATGCTCGAAGAGTTCCCCGACCTGGAAGAACAGCATCACGAACACAGCCTCGGGAAACTGTGTGGACGCTCCCGGCAAAAAGCCTATGCACAGCGCCCCTATGGTGGCGACGCTCATCAAAAAGTTCTCGTCCAGGGCTTCGCCGTGGGACAGGCTCTCCGCAGCCTCTTTGAGGGTATCCCATCCGGCCACAAGATAAGGGGCCAGATACACCAGCAGCAGCTGCCAGGTAGGCAGATGCAACTTGTGCTCTATAATAACTGCTGCAGCCAGCAGCAGCGCTGCGGCTATGATTCTTACGAGGGACTGCCTGATACCGCCCTCTTCGTGCTCTTGCTCGTGATGATGTTCGTGTGCCATAACTTTTGCATCTAAAGATTCTGATGCAAAAGTATCGCGACTGCGCTGCAACTCAGTTGCATTTTTTGCGGCAGTCGGGACAAAGGCCGGTGACCATGTAGTTCACCGACTCTTCTTCATAGCCGGCCGGCAGGGACACCAGCGGGATATGGATATCTTCCAGGCAGAAGGTTTTGCCGCAGGAGCGGCACCAGAAGTGGATGTGGGCATCGTCGTCGTGGTCTTCGCTGTGGCTGTGGCAGAGCTCGTATCGCAGTCCGTCGCCGCCGCCGTGGAGGGTATGGACCAGATGGCTCTCGCGAAAGAGCGACAGCGTGCGGGATATCACGCTTTTGTCCACGCTGCAAAGGGCCGTCTCTATTTCGCCCATGGTCAGCGGTCTGCCGGCGCGCCTGATGGCGTCTGCAATGAGAATGCGGTTGGCGGTGGGCTTGACACCGTGGTGCATCATCAGGTCTATGATATCTTCGGCTTTCACAGATTGCAAATATAGCGAAAAGCTGAGATATCTCGACTTCGCTCGATATGACAAAGAGGGACAGCCCGTTATGCCACAAGGGGGACTGTCATTCCGACCAAACCCGGAGGGCGTGTGGAGGAATCTCCTACACGAGGTGCAGGCGGTGCATCTCGGAGGTGAAGGCCGCGGCAGAATGGACGTTCAGCTTGGCGTAGAGCCGCTTGCGGTACCAGAGCACGGTCTCGTCGCCTATGCCCAGGTTGGCGGCGATCTGCTTGGTCGGCTGACCCTCCATCAGCAGGCGGGCGATGTCCATCTCCCGCTTTGTCAGATGTATCTGCTGCGCAGGCCCTCCGGCCTCGGGCCGCAGCTCCTCTATAGTCTCATCCAGCACGGCGCTCGTTTCGCTGAGCGTGCGGCCGATGCGGCGCAGGCGACTCATAACCAGAACTATAACCGCCAAAGAAAGCAGCAGGACGGCCAGGATAACGGCTATTATGCGGCCGTTGCGGGACATGAGCTTATAGCTGTCGCTCATCACCTGCAGCGTATCGGCACGGCCCACCGACTCTTCCCGGGCATGGTCGCCGTAGTATTTGTCGGCCTCGGTGAGATACTTCAGCGCCCGCGCGGTATGCCCCTTGGCCTTGTGCCAGCGGCCCATGCCATAGTTGGCTCCGGCAATCATCAGCGAATCGCCGCTCATTAGGGCAAACCGCAGCGCCTGCTCATATTCGGGCCGCGCCGCGGCAAGATCGTCATAGTCCAGATAAATCTCGCCCAAGTTCCGGTGCAGGACAGAGCAGTCTTCCCACCACTCCCACTTCTCGAATATCTCGCCCGCCTTATTGTAATAATACGTGAACTGTTCCACCGAATCCTGCATTGCATAAAAATTGCCCAGAGTGCCCCACAGCCGGGACTGCATCGCTTCCAGGTCGTGGGTGTCGGGATTGGTCCAGCGCTCCTGAACCTGCGTCAGCGCACGGGACGCCCGGTCGTAATACACCCGGGCCGAATCGAACTGGTCCCTGGCCCAGTACACCTGTCCGGTGAGTATGGACATATCGAAAATAGTGTTCGGGGCGTCCAGCTCCTGTGCGATGGCCGTCGCCTGCCGGGCGTAATATATGCACTTGGCTCCGTCCAGCTGCAGATAGGCCCAGGCCAGGTCGCGGCAGGCCAGCGCATAGTCGGTCTTTTCCTGGACCGAAGCCTTTGCCAGCCGGTCTGGAGTAAACCGCGCGGTGACCGCCTCCAACGAGTCTATATTGCGTCCCCGATGGTCGGAATAAGCATGGGCGCAAAGCGGCAACAATACGGCCGCGACTAGGAGTATTCTTCTCATAATTACAAAGATAGCTAAGATTTCTCGACTTCGCTCGAAATGACACAGGGGGTGCCCGAAATGATAGAAGGCGGGCACTGCAGTGATGCGCAAATGCCCGCCTTGCCTATATACCGAGGTTAAGGATATTTACTTTTTGATAAATTCAACGCGGCGGTTCTTGGCGCGGCCTTCGTCGGTAGAGTTGTCTGCCACCGGCTCGTGGCTGCCCTTGCCCACTGCACGCAGGTTGAAGGGATCCACGCCCTGCTCTTCAAGAGCCTTGACCACAGCCTCGGCACGTGCCTGGCTCAGAGGGTCGTTGGTCTTGTCGGAGCCGACATTGTCGGTGTGGCCCTGCACTTCGAAGCGTGCCTGG
>CACXHG010000264.1 GCA_902767355.1 uncultured Bacteroidia bacterium | reverse complement strand
GTGCCATTTCTTTGTATTCACAGTGAACTGGTAATAAATACACTTATTTAGTGTATTTATCGAAAATAGTATTAACTTTGCACGCAGAAAACGACAAATGCAGATAGTGTAGTTATGGTGCAGAATACATTCAACGCGACACATCCGGGAGAGGTCCTGAAAGATGAACTAGAGGCAAGGGGCATTTCCCAGAAGGAATTTGCCAAGTGTATTGGTGTTCCGTACACGATGTTCAACGATATACTCAACCAGAGAAGGCCATTGTCCGTCACCATAGCACTTTTGGTAGAGCAAGCTCTGGGTATCTCTGCGGACTTGCTTGTCGGTCTCCAAACGGACTATTCTATGCAGCGCGCCAGAAACGATGAATCTATCAAAAAAAGGATGCGTGCCGTGCAGCAGCTTAGCACAAGTATATCCACCGTACTGGCCAGTGCCTAGCAGGCCAGGGCTGGCCGACAAACAAAGCAGGGACCCCAGTGAGGGTCCCTGCGGTGCGTATTAGTTAAATTGATTGCTTATTCCCAATCCCAATAGCCGTAGTAAACGATAATGCTCGTGAGACGGTTCCTATTGCTATATTCGGTAGAGCTCGAGCAAGACATAACTACAGTTACTTGGGTATCACCATTCCCGACACCTGTTGATGCTGAATTCCAACTTGTCATTCCTGCCGATGACTGGGAGGTTGTGCTGACATCGC
The DNA here is from genome assembly GCA_902767355.1 of uncultured Bacteroidia bacterium. GTDB lineage: Bacteria > Bacteroidota > Bacteroidia > Bacteroidales > UBA932 > Equibacterium. Next base: position 21,675 of record CACXHG010000264.1, on the reverse strand, counting down.
CAGTAACTGTCACATTGCGATCGTTGTGGTTATTATCTGAATATGCCATCGCGATACCAGTTATCTTAATGCCTTCAAGCGATGAATTTTGGATAGATACCTCATATTGGCCATTATAATAATCATACCCGAATATACCACCCCATCCATCTCTATCACCCATTTCTTTGTAACGGTTACCATTACCATTTCCACCGCCAGACGCATTAGTGAAAGCCACTCTTAAACCACTTGTAGCATCATTCAATGTATTCTGATTGTAATTGGCATTACTCCTTAGATTAATATCATAGTTCGCCGTCTTCCAGACTCTTGCCCTACGGTTAATCGATGCTGTCGGGCTGTTAGTGTACAGGTCGGCGGCTACTGTCACGCTGGATGTTGAACCAGATGCTACGGCCTCGGTGGTCCAGGTTATCGTGTGGGTCTGGGCAGTAGTGGTCGGGTGGAAGGTCCAAGTGTGGTCACCGTTGGAAGTAAAGGTTCCGGTAGTGGATGTAGGACTGGTCAGACCTACTGCGGTAATGGTAACATCCTGACGCTGAGTGTCCTCACTATCATATGTAAACCTATAATAAACGGTCTTGCCGGCATCGCTGGATACCCTTGTCATCTGGGTGTTACCAGTTGCTGTAGTGTAGAAACCGGTATTGCCGAATTGGTACAGGTACCTCGTCAGCGACAGGGATGTCGGGCTGGGAGTTGCATAGTCCTCGGAATCGACCTCTATATCGTTGATGGATGCGGTGCCGGTGCTGGTGACGAGTTTGAAGCGCTGAGTTTTCTGTGTGTCAGCAGGAGTGAATGTATAAACGCCGCTCACGGGGCCGCTGACGCGAGCATCGTCCGGTGCGAGTCCGGTCAATGCAAATGTCAGAGGTTTGAGTTCGCCGCCATAGGTGAGTTCGAAGTATACGGCCTGATTAGCAACATTGAGCACGCGGGTTATGGTGGTGCCGGCTGCATTCTCGAAGTGCATACCGGTAACTTGCGCCTTATCTATCTGCCCTGAAATGGTGCGGTCTGCGTAAACCAGAGGGTTGGGGGTGTTGCCGCTGGTAGAAAGGGTGAGAGAGTAATCGTCCTCACTGCCGGCAACAAGGTGCAGGGTATACTCGGTGGCCGAAGGAGCGGTTTCGCTGCCGGGCACGGTGAGTTTATAGACGTTGGCGCTGACGCGCTCAAGTTCTTGGTCCACGAAGGATACAACGCCCTGATTTACAGCGACTGCCGGGGTAAGACCCTCCATAGTGATGAGCACGGTGTGGGGGATAATCCTGTCGGCATCGTCGTCGAGATTCTCATCGTCGTTCCAGGTAACGGTGCCGCTGCTGTGTGCAGCATCCATATAGAACTTATATGCAATGGGTGCGTTCACGCTGATAGTGCCGCCGAGAGGACTGTCTACGCCGTCGTCGGTAAACAGACGCTGGGTGTAGTTATGGAAATCGTCACTGGCGGTAACAAAGTATGTGTTGGCCACATAAACGGTGGTTGCACTCGCTACCTCAACAGTCTGGAAGGGGCAGTCAAAGTACTTGGTGCCGTCTGCTGTGGGAAGCTCATTATATTCGTCCCTGGTGAGTGTCCTGATAAAGTAGAATTTAGAGGATGATTCGCCCGGGATAATGCTGGCCCCGGAGTTCACAGGCATATTGGAGCCCGGAACCGGGTTCAGGGTGTAGTCGGCAAGTTCCAGTTTGTAGCTCATAGGGAACATAGAACGGGTAAGGTCGGCGGGGATGTAAACCCTGACGGTCTCTTCTATATTCTTGCCCTCCACGATGTACTTATCCAGGCACTCAACCCTCATAGTCTTGAGCGGGGTGAGGTTGATAAGGACATCACGGAAAATGGTGCCGTTGCCGCCCCATACGCGTATTGTCTGGGTAAAGCCCTTTGTATAGTAGCCGGCCGTATTGATGGCCGATGCGTTGTTGCGGTCTTTAGTGGCTGTGGTGTAGCGTATCTTGCCCCACTTCTCAATGTTGCTGTCTGCAATCTGATCTGCGGTGGCCACTGCCCAGTTGTTGCCGCTGCGAACATAAAGCACCACATTGCTGCCGTTTTTCTCTATAGTGGGTGTGCCGTCAAAAGCCGAGCCGTTACCGGCGATGGTTCCGGCCTGGAAATCAAGTCCGGTGCCATAGCCGACCTCCAAGGTGACAGTATTGTTATTGTCTGTGCCCAGAGGCTGCTCGTAGTGGAAATAGAGGTCATAGCTGCCCTGCTGCATATAGGTCGCGTCAATGTAGGAGACGGCTATCAGAGATGCACCGTCGGAGACCTCGCTCAGGTCGGCTGTCCTCTCGTCAAGCGCTACATTGGCGCCGGTAGCATCTGCCGCTTCTTCTATGCTGTCATAGCCGGAGCCATCTGCAATGCCGGTCAACTCTGCAGTATAGGTAAAGTTGCGCAGGAAAGCCATATGGGCGCCGCTTGCGTCCGTAAGATCCAGAGGATAATACTTGGCAGTGCTTGCACCATCAGCAGTCTTGTAGGCCTTTATGATGATGCGGGTCGCCTTCTGGCCGCTGGCGGGTTTAGCGCGTTCGTATATGTAGAGCGGGGTATTGGCTGTCCAGGCTGTCATTCCATTCTCGTCTGCAGGATAGGTGCCTATCGCCTGATTTGCGGGCGAATAACCTCCGTAGTTATAAGGAGCATCCGTTAGTTTGCGATAGTTCTGGCCTTCCGCAGTATTCATAGGGAAGTTCTGATAGTTGACAAAGAAACTCTCCGTGTATATTGTGGCGCCTGTGAGCGCTGTGCCCACCTGGTCGCTGCCGTTGGGGTTGGTGAGCTCGCGAATGTCATAGGGCGGAGTATCTGCCTTATAACGGATAATGGGATATACTGTACCGGTTTCGTCGGTTTCGCTGGCATATTCCACAACCACCCTGTCGCCCCACTCGTCGGTTGTTATAGGGCTGGGGAGTATGGGCGCAATGACGCCCTCTGCCGGAGCGTAGGCCAGACAGAACTTTTGTATTGTCCAGTCTGTTGTCCTGTTTTTGAGGTAGATACGTGCAAAGTTGCGCACCATAGGAATGCCGCCGATATGGTTGTAACGCTCTATCTGGGCTTTAGTGACCTCTGTGGGCACATATTCGCCATTTACCCTTATTGGTCTGAGCTCTCCGGTATTCGGCTCTCTCTCCATCTCAATTTGTATGCCGTAGGGGAGAAGAATCTTGGCCCAGTAACCATCGTTGTCTTCATCGCTTATCTGGGAGCGAATCTTGCTCATTACCACATCCTCAAGGTCCTGGCTGCTGACGCCTGTGATAGGCGGGTTGCTGTATAAGGCTGCGGGGCAGTTTGCTATCAAGTGGAGCCTAAGGCGGCTCTCGCTCTGGGAGAGGCTGAACTTGAGATGGTACATCTCGTAACCGCTGGCTTCGTTGTAGTTCTCTTCTGCCTTCTCGAAGACGGTTACGGGAACCCACTCTGTGAAGTAACCGCTGCCGCCGAACACGGCAATCACCATATTCTTGATCTGGGGGTCATCGGCCATAGCCTTGGTGGCGATAGCGTCGGTAGGTATGCGTACGCTTAGGGTTATGGGCACTTTGATATCCTCCTGCTCAACAACAGGAACAGGTCCCTCAATAATGTCCCTCTGGCATCCCAAAAATACCAGTATAAACGCTGCGAGAATATATGTCAGTTTTTTCATTGCCGAATAGTTCTAGATAAATGTTAGGGCATTACGGTATACATATAATCAGGGTCTGCTACAGGCTCTGCGCCCCAGTACCAGATATCGTATACGCAACGGGTGGAGTTGCCCGCGTTTGTTCCATTGCCTTGGTCGGTTACACCATTGTTGCCGACTTTTATTGCATGACCATTTGATATCCAATAACTACCACCACCAAATAAAGTCCCAATAAAGCCATTCGCTTGAAGATTGCCGACAAAAGCAACCTCTGCCTCGGTAGGTAAACGCCAACGGCCTGCTGGATATCCTGCTTCTTGGTAAGTGGCGCATCGTTTGGCCACAGTTTGAAAGCGACTCTCCCCATTTCCTTGCCTTCCCCACTCAGAAGCAAACATAAATGCAGGGGCTATGATGTTGTCAACATTTGTACCGATCATCAAGGCATCAAGCTGATCCTTTGACCATTCTGTCGTATCATTGTTCGAACCGCCGGGAGTCAGATACGGTTCAAGATCATGGTCTGTTATCTGAGTAGCAGTACTAAAGGGTATTCTCGGGTCTCCAATTATATATGGTTTTGAAGTAGTAGCGCCATTGGTAGTATTGTAGATATAAAAGTCTGAATTCTCTGTAAATGCTGTTACGTGGATAATTGTGTTTTCCTTCTCTGATGTAGGTACAGTCACGGGGCCGTTGTAACGATTATTGGCTTGTGTACCACCACTTACACCGCTCAGATTTCCATAAGGAGTGACTCTTCGCCCACCATCAACTGAGAAATAACCGTAGTGATAATAGTGTGCAAAACTGCTGGTTGTGCGCTCATTAGCTTCTTGGTCGGGCTTGCCACCTGTCACCAACGAGTAATAGCCATCAACAAACGCATTACCGCCAGCCTGCTTCTCAATATAGATAGCCGGATACTGCACAATAGTTACATCTGCATAGTAATCGGTGTCATCTATTTGTTGTACCCTAAACTTGATGGTGTAAGGAGCAACATCCTGGTTGCGCCCCGTCGCATTATTCAAGTTGTGCAGGAACTCTATCGCATCCAGTCCATCAACTTCAAGCCTCTGAATGTCTGCAGCACTGTATTCGGGTGCACTTCCGGAACCATAGTGCGGCTTTGTGACTTCTATGTTCACGATTTCGCACGGGTGCGAAGAAATCATCGGTATCTCGAGGTCCTCTTTATTATAGAGGTTGAAACTCTTCACGGGCACGCTCAGATAGCGGGCAGAAACAGTATTTGTCTCGGCGTCTGCACCGGGCTCCCAGTCCACAACGTGGTAGTTTGCATTCAGCGGCACGGGAAGCTGCTCTTCGCCGCCCAGAATCTGAACATCCAAGGTGACTTCATACCAATGGTTGGCATCCAGCGACTCGACCAGGAAGGGAATCTTGTAATAATAGTACTTGACACGGCCGTCCTTGCCGCTCTCCCAAGGGATAATGAGCTTGAGGAAGGGCTCGGTCTCTTCGCCGATACCCCAGGTGACGGGATAGCTGTAGAAGGGACCGTTGATATCATTGGCGGGATTCTCGTCGCCGTCGCTGTATTTGGTCACAAACAGAGGAACGTCTACCGTCTCGATTTCGGTTACATAGTTGCCGTCTTCGTCCTGGATGTACTGACCCTGATCGTTCTTCTGGAATATCTTGCGTTCACGAGGTATCGTAGTAGTGGTTTCTACCAGCTTATAGGGATTGTCAACACCAGTAAAGAGCATCGCGCTTCCTTTATTGGTCGGACAAGCAGTGGGCATTCCGCCCAGCACACCGTCCTTCATAAAATACTGGGGATAGACGGTCATCTTGGTGAGCTGGGGTCTCCATATCTCGATGCTCTTGGTTGCCGAGATATTGCCCTCGTTATCGGTAGAATATGCATAATTCTCCACGGCAATCTCTTCTGCAATGGTCAGGCGGAAGGTGACCTTGGCAGCACGGCGGCGCAGTTTCACGGTGCCCTTGGCCGGAGTCAGGCTCTTGGGGTCGATTAGGGTGATGGGCGTTGCGTCGCTCATCATCACAAAATAATCCTGCGGGTGCTTGCTCAAGTCAGCCCTCTTGAGGGGCATCTCCTTGATTTCCTTCTTGGTATACTTCTTTGTGCTCAGGGTGAATGCCGTTTCGCCGTCATAGTTGCAAACCACCACCACTTCTGCCATATCTCCAGCCTGGGGATTGCGGCGTCCGAATATCTCGGCCAGGTCGGCCATGGTCACGTCAATGGCTATTGTGGTGCCGGTAACGGGGTATGCAATGTTCCATCGAGCCGGTGTATTCTCGTCGGCCCCGGGAGCAAAGAAGAATATCTGGGCATTGCCGGAGATAAGATTCTCGTTAAAGCTGCCGTCTTCGTTACCGGGACGCTCGTCCGGCTGAGCCTTGGTGTAAAGCTGCATTTCGCCGGTATCAAGAGTCAGCACTATTCCATTGCCAACAGGCTCTGTCTGCTCCAGGGCGGGTTCGTTCTGGAGGCAGGAAGCCATAGAGAGCGCAGCAAGCGCCAATGCTATCAGTGAGGTAAAGTATTTCTTGATCATAGCTTTCTCCTATTGAATTACGGCAAGCGGGTAAGCTCCCAGTTTTTGCGGTTGAACTCGGAGTTGGCATTTCTCCAGACTCCGTTTACTTCTATGTCTACGTTAAAGTATAGCTTCTGTATAGAAGGCACGGTTCCGTTGGGCGAGATAATGAACTCTACATAGCCCTTGAAATTGCCGCCTTCGTCCACCAGCTGGTCTATTGTTCCGCTGGAAGGCGTGATGGTGAAGTACTGCGCGGCATCGGCAGGATATGTGGTTATCTGCCACTCTCCGCTGGTGGGCGAGAGGATGGTGAAGTCACCCTTGATGTTCTTGCCGGAGTCCATAGTGATCAGGCGGTCGCGGGGACCGGGGAACCATCTGTATGCTTCGATGGTTTCGTCATAGTCCCAGGTGTAGAGCCAGAGCACGCCTTCGTTGTCGGCCGTAGGCAATGCCTGGATTGTGCTTGTAGAATAGTCCAGGTCAAAGTATCTGGCCTCCCAGGGCAGCACTTCCACATTCAGGTCAATGCTCTTGCCCTTGAACTGCAGGTTGATGGCATATTTGTGGCCGGCCTTGATCTCGGAAACAGCCTCTGACAGATAGCATTCGGCAGTATTCACGTGCAGCTGAGTCTGCTCTTCGTCGTCGTATATGCCGTCGTAGGTATACGTAACCACAAACTTGATGCTGCCCTCTGCGTTAAGCTCGCCAACCTCGGCGGTTGTCTGGGGCCATATCAGGAAATATTCGCCCTTGGCGCTTGACGCTATCTGTGTGCCCGTTATAAGGTCGTACTTGGTGCCGCCGGCGTTAAAATCGAAATCTGTGATCCCGGCCAGGAAGTTTGTCTGCTCTTCTGCGGGGGCGGGAGTCAGGGTTACGACTGGGCTTATGCCGGCATAGCTTATCTGCGCTAACTTCTTGTTATTCAAATTTTCAATGGTGACAGATTTTATGGTTGCATCGCTGCCGCCATTATTCTGAATTGTCAAAGAAATTGCACTAAATAAATGATTTAGTTTTAAATTTACACTTTCGGCCGCATTAAAGCCGGAAATATAGGCGCCTTTTCTGGGCCAAAATGCCCCTGGAAGGCCCTCTGAGTGGTATATTATTTGAGTTAAAAAGTAATACCGGACCCAATGATTACTATGATAGATTTGTTTTCTGAAGTGGCAGAGCTTTGGAAGGCCGACAAGCGTCGTTATGTCAAAAAGTCAAGCTATGCCATTTATCTTATTCATTTGAACAAGCACCTTCTTCCTTTTTTTGGATCGGGAGGGGCACCATCGGAAGGGGATATCCAAGCATTTGTGGACCAGCAGATTGAGGCGGGAATGGCTATTTCTACCATCCAGTCTTCGCTGCTTGTGCTAAATATGATTCTCAACTATGGCGAGAAGGCGGGCCGGTGGCCGCACATTCTGTATTCGGTGCATTATCCCACCAGCAGCAAAATGCGGCGGAAAATAGAGGTGCTTACAAAAGAGCAGCAAAAAAAGCTCTTGACCCATCTTGACAGCAATTTTTCGTTCAGAAATCTTGGAATTATGATATGCCTGATGAGCGGATTGCGCATCGGCGAGATATGCGCCCTGCAGTGGAAGGACCTGGACGTGGACGGCGGCGTGATTCACGTGAACAAAACCCTGCAGCGCATCTACCTCTCCGACGACGGCGAGCGGGAATATATCCTCCAGGTCAACACGCCCAAAACGGTATCCTCGATAAGGGACATCCCGATGTCGCGCAAACTCTCGCGGGTGGTGAAGCCGCTCAGGAAGGTGATGAACCCCGACCACTACGTGATAACAAACACCGCCGAACCGCTGGAGCCGCGCTACTACAGGGACTATTTCACCAGGCTGATGAGGGGCCTTGGGCTGCCCCCGGTGCGCTTTCACGCCCTGCGGCACTCCTTTGCCACCCGCTGCATAGAGAGCCGGTGCGACTACAAGACCGTCTCCACGATCTTGGGCCACGCCTCGCTGGCCACCACTATGGACCTCTACGTCCACCCCGGCTACGACGACAAAAAACGCTGCATAGACCGCATGGCCCGCCTGCTGGGGTAAAAATCGGGTGATAATCAAGTAAAATGTAATTATTGTTCGTAATACGTCAGCGTTAACGTGCAAATCTAACAGACATTCAGCCTCTAAATGGATGTCTGTCTTTTTTAGCTTCAACTGAGGGGAAAGCAAAGCAGGGTCCCCGGTGAGGGTCCCTGCCCCGAATACCCCGGCACCTCCCCTACGGCCCCGAGCCTTTATGCGGCCGGAGTCGGGTCGATGGGGACTTCGAACACGAAGCGGGCGCCGCCGGTGTAGGATGTGTCGAGCCATACGCGGCCGCCCATACGATCGGCGATTTCGCGGCAGATGCTAAGGCCGAGGCCCGTGCCCTGGGCGTATTCGTTGAGCTTGGTGAAGCGGTCGAAGATGGCCTCGGCCTGGTCGGCGGGCACTCCGCAGCCGGTATCTTCGACGGCAAAGGTCATAAAGCCCGGCCGGGCCATCGTGGATGTGGTCAGGGTTATGGTGCCCTGCTGCGTATGCTTGCAGGCGTTGGTCAGGAAGTTGACCAGAATCTGCTGCACGCGGCCGGGGTCTGTCCTGAACCAGTATTCGCCCTCGCTCTCGGGCTTGAACTGCATGGTCACGCCGGGTTGCAGCCGGTGTTCGGCACTGCTGATGGCCGCCTCGCACATGGCCTTGACCTCTCCCTGCTCCAGGGTGATTTTGTATTTGCCCTTGTCCATGCTGGAGGCGTTGAGGATGTCGTCCAGCAGCATATTCAGCATACGGGTATTGTTGATGATGTGCTTGGAGAACTCCTCCTTTTCTTCGTTGGAGAAGGCCCCGTCGGGCAGAGAGAGCAGCTGGGAGAAGCCCACGATGGCATTCAGGGGGGTGCGCACCTCGTGGCTCATGTTCTGCACGAAGCGCGTCTTGGCCTCGTTGGCCAGCCGCACGGTCTCGTTGGCCTCGCGGAGCTTGGCAATCATCGCCTCGTCTTTTTTCTTGCTGCGGCGCAGACTAGCCATCCGGGCCAGCAAAAACAGCAGTATTGCCAGCAGCAGGACCGCCAGCAAGATGAACACCACGGTGGTTGTGCGCGCCAGGTCCCGTTCCTTCTCCAGAAGATTCTCGGAGAGGACGGTATTCCCCAAATGTGCGTTCATTTCTTCAAGGTTGGCCAGGCCGACCTTGCTCAGGTTTTTCTCCAGGCGGATCACCAGTTGCTTCTCAAGTTCAAAGGCCAGGCGGCCGTTGCCGTACACCTCGGCGATATTGGCCAGGAACTTGACGTTGCGGGACGACACCAGAGTATCCACGACCATCTTGGGGTCCACATCTTCGCCCGCCATCAGACTATCCACACTTTCGAAAAATAACGGATGGGCCACCCTCATCCGGTAGAAGGCCTTGTCGCCGAGGCACTGCTCTTCCAGAGCCTTATACTCGGTTTCTTCGCGCTTGAGGGCATGCTCAACCGCCAGATAGAAACGCACCCGGGCCGAATCCAGACGCGTTGTGGCAGACTTCTCGGCCTTGTGGATGTAAAGGTACATCGAGTCGCTGCCGACCGGATAGGTATCCGACAGGTCGCAATAGAGCCGGCAGGGCGACTGGCGGCGGATATTGCGGTCGTTGGAGCGTTCGTGCTGCTCCAGGGCCTGTCTGATGTAGGTACGGGTGGTGATATAGTCTTCACGCTCGCGATAGAGCGCAATCAGATATTTCGAGGTGTACCAGACGCCAAACTCGTCGTGCTTGCGGGTGGCGTATTCGTGAGCATCCTCGGCAAGCCGCATCGCCACCGATTTCTGCCCATGGTTGTAGTAATAGTTCTGCAGTATTTCCAGAGCGTAGTAGTAATACTGCATATAATCGTACTTCTCCGACATGCGCAGCACCATATCCTTGGCCTCTTCTACCGCCATATTGTCGGCCGTAGTGGGGTTTTCCACCGCAGCGAGGCGCCTGGTGATATCTTTGAGCTCCTGCACATAGTAAAGCACCTCCGCCTTCTTGTCTCCCACATCCTGGGCCCTGTCCAGCAGCGAATCGGCGTGCGCACGGTATTCGGCCGTGCCCAGCGTCAGGTCGGAATTTGCAAAGTGACGATAGCACGCGTCGTCTATCTCATAAGGATTGTTTTGTGCCTGCAGGGCAAAGCCACAGAAAAGCGCCAGCGCGGCAACGATGATTTTCTTCATATCAAGCTGTTAAATATTACCGCCGCCAGAGGCGTTAAGTTCCTCGTCAACACGGTTTTTTTCGGCCATAAGCAAATCCAGCAGCCAGTCTTTCTGCTCATCTACCAGGCCGAGGTCGCGGCAGGCACTCTCGTAGCGGCTCAGCACGGCCTCCTGATAGCGATGGTAGCGCATAGACTTGAGTATCTCGTCTTCTATGGTCTCGTGCTCTATCTCGTAGCTGTCTTTGTAATACTCCTTATAAACCTTCTCCGAGGTGTACTGGATGCAGAAGTAAAAGAGGCCGGAAGCCAGAATCACTATGCCCAGAATGCCCAGCAGCAGGGGTATCTTCTGGATGAGCCCCAGCATGCCGAGGGCGGACCCTACAAGAAATATAGCGAGTGCGACCAGCTCGCTGCGGTGATTTTTAAGAATTGAGGATATCTTCATAATCGGTAAGCACGTTAGTGGTGCGGTTTTGCAGTATCTTAATCTTATAGTCGTTTTCCGACTCCTTGGCATCCAGGGCCTTCTGGAATGCGCGGCGGGCGGCCAGCATCTGGGTGTTCTTGCGCCTCATCTCGTCCAGATTCTGACGCAACTGCCACTGCGACAGCAATATGGCAAAGAAGGCGATGACAAACATCACCAGAAAACCCAGCAATATGGTAATCTGATTCTGCGCCTTGAGCCGCTCGGCGTCCTGCCGCAGCTGGGCGTTGTTCATCTCGGCGTCAAGAATCGCCAGGTCCTCGTTCTGAACCTTGATATAGATGGAATCCTTCTCGGCCATCAGACTGTCCAGCTGGCTGTAGGCGGGTTCGAAAGAGCCGGTGGCGGCGTAGATCGCATGCTTCTCCTGATGGCGCTTGCGGGCGGTGCCCAGCGAATCGGCCTTGGCCAGCGCAGCCTCGAACAGCCCCTTGGACTTAAGGTAGGCCACATCCATCTCAAAGCGGGAGTCGCCGTCGGTCTGCACCTTGTAGAGAGGGTCCCCTACCAGCGCATCGTAGGTCGTCCAGAAAGCATCCCAATCCTGCTCGGCGTTGTAGAGATAGGCCCTTGTCATGCGCGTCTTGATGCGCAGCGAAGGGAAATATTCCTCATAGACCTCAGCCTTTTCGCAGAACGCCTCGGCCGAGGCAAAGTCGCGCATTTTGATGTATTCCTGGGCGATAAGAATATACAGATTGGGCAGCTCCTGCTCGGCGCGGGCCTCCTTGCAGCAGTCCGCCGCCTGGGTGAAATTGCGTATGGCCAGATAGGAATTGGTACGGTCGCTCTGAATGAGGCCTATAATGCGGTGGGCATACATCATGCCCAGGGCGCTGTGCTCTTCGCCGGCCAGCCGTTCCATGGTGCGGGCCTCCAGCATCGCATCCGAAGCGCGCCCTATATGTATCAGCAGCTGGCAGTACTCGTGTATCACAGGATAGTAGAAAGAGCGGCTCTCCTTCTCGCGGTGAGTGCTCATCAGGTCTTTGATTTCTGCCACGGCCGCGTCCATGCGGGCGTAGTCTCCCTGGGCAAATCGTATGGGGAACTCCAGATTCAGGCCCAGACACTTGTAGCGGTAGTTGTCCTTATAGATACCGTAGCGGTAAAGCGAGTCGGCAAAGGGCAGGTTGTCCGGGTTGAACTGCTGCATACGGCAGTAGGCCCAGCGCTGGAACAGGTCGTCGTCTATCTTGAGACGGTTGACGATCTGCGAGCGGCCTGGCAGCGGGACAGCCAGCAACAGGGCCGTCACCGCGCCGCAGATGAGTCGGCGCAAGCCCATCGCCTACTTGCCTCCCTTTTTTGCTTCTACCAATTGCAGCTGGGTCACCACGCAGGTGAGCAGCTTCTCCATAATGATGGGCTTCATTATAAAGTCGTTGGCGCCCACATTGAATCCCTTCACAATGTCCTCATTGGAGTTCAAGGCAGAGAGAATCACAATCTGGATGTCGGCCGTGTCGGGATTGGCCCTGAGATTTTTGATGACCTCGAAGCCGTCCATCACGGGCATCAGCAGATCCAGCAGAATCAGATCGGGTTTTTCCTGGGCCACTGCGTCCAGCGCCTGCTGGCCGTTGGCGGCAGTTTTCAGCCGGAAATTGAACCGGGACAGCATCTTGCTCACCAGCAGCAGGTTCAGGGGGATGTCATCTACAGCCAGCACCAGGAATTTAGAATAATCGTGGTCTTGTGCGTAAAGCGGTATCATATTCTGTATCAATTAGTTTTCTTGTTATTAACAGGCGGATGCAAGGGCACGGCCAGCACAAAGCGCGCGCCGGGGCCGGGATGTTTGGTGTCCAGATAGACCTTGCCGCCCATCTTGGTGGCTATCTCGCGGCATATACTCAAGCCCAGGCCGGTGCCCTGCACAAATTCGTTGAGCTTGGTGAAACGCTGGAAAATGGCCTCCGCCTGGTCGGCAGGCACTCCGGAACCGGTGTCAGTGACCGAATATGTCACAAAACCCGGATTTTCGGTGAGCGAACCCTCGAGCCTGATTTCGCCCTGTGTGGTATGCTTGCAGGCGTTGGTGAGCAGGTTTATCAGTATCTGCTGCACCCTGCGGGGGTCGGTATGGAAATGAAAAGCTTCTTCCTTTGCGGGAACATAGTAGAGCCGCACGCCCGGCTGCAGCCTATGCTCGGCGCTGGAAATGGACTCGGAGGCGATAAAGTTCATCTCGCCGTCTTCGTAGCTGATGCGATATCCGCCGGAATCCATCGCAGAGGCATTCAGAATGTCGTCCAGCAGCATTGTGAGCATCTTGGTGTTGTTCACTATGTGGTGCGCGAATTCTTCCTTTTCGGCCTCCGGGAAACTGCCGTCGGGGAGCGATAGCAGCTGCGAGAAGCCCACTATGGCATTGAGCGGAGTGCGTACCTCGTGGCTCATGTTCTGCACGAAGCGGGTCTTGGCCGCGTCGGCCATGCGGACCTTTTCGTTGGCCGCCTGAAGCTCGGCGATGCGCGCTTCGTCCCGCTTGTTGGCCCTGGCGAGCGTACGCATGTGCAGCAGCACAAACAGCAGTATGCCCAGCAGCAGCAGCGTGAGCAGCACGGCCACTATGATGGCGGTCCGGGCCGCTTTGCGGGAAGCCTCGGCCAGCGAAGCGGACAGCTGATTGTTGCCGTAAGCCGCCGAAATCTCGTCCAGGCGCTCCTTCCCTATATTGCTGTGGTCCATCGTCAGGCGGTCGATATGGGCCTGGGCGGCGTAAGTGGCCAGCTCCCAGAGCTCAAGCTTCTTCGTCAGCTGTGCCACGTAATTTGTCTGATGATGGGCCTGGAGGCGGTCTATCTGCTTTTTGACGGTATCCATAGGGGCCTTTTCAAGAAGGCTCTGGACACAGTCCAGCAGGGCGCCGCCGCCGGTCACATAACTGTCCATATTGGCAGTGCCAATAATGCTGCGGCAGCGGTCAAAGGCGGCCTTGTCGCCGTCCCAGGCAGCCAGCTGCGCCTTATAATAGCTCACCAGAATGCTGTCGCCCCGGGTGTGAATCTCGCCCACGGCCTTGGCCACATTGATGCGGCAGGAATCGGAGCCCGGCGGATAGGTCTGCGCCAGGGTGCAGTACAGCCGGGCATTGTTCTGGCGCAGTATGGTGGCATCGCTGGTCGTCTCTTTGATATGCACGGCCTCCAGCAGATACGGCTTGGCGTTGGCATCGTCGCTCTGGCGTATATACAGCTTGGAGATATACTGCAGACTGGTCCAGAGCCCGTACTGGTCGTCGTTGTCGCGAGCCTCACGCATCATTCCCATCAGCATATTCATAGCCGTAGAACTCTGCTTGGTGTTGTAATAGTAGGTCTGGCACAGCTCGTAGGCATAGTAGTAATACTGCATATAGCCGGTGGTGCGGGCAATGTGCTGGGCCTCGCGGCGGGCATCGTTGACCTTGCGGTTCCACAGCTCGCGATCCTGCTCCGGCGCCAGCCGCCCCTGGTTGGTGATGCGGCGCAACTTGACCACATAGTAGATGGTCTCGGCCTTGGTGTCCTGCTTGCGGCGGGCGGTGGTCAGAAGATTTTCCATCGCCTCGTCAAAGGCGCCGTCGGAAAAATTGGCCACATTGTTCTCGGCCTGCTGGAAGTAGGTGTAGCATTCGTCGTCTATGGAGTAGGTATTGTTCTGGGCACGCAGAGCCACCGACAGCAGGGCCGTCAGCAAAATAAACAATATTTTGGGCGGTTGCTTCATATCGGAGACAGTACTATTCTTGCCCAGAGTCTTCTTCGCCCTCCTCTTCGGGCCCGGCCTGGATCACCACCAGCTTGCGCGAAAGGGTCGAGGTCGTAACTGTCATGTCGCACTTGCGCTCGGCGCCGGTGTCATTGGCATTCACGCGCACTTTGAGCGGATATTCCACATCCACGTAGTCAGAAGTGCCGTATTTCAAATCGAGATAAATCCAATCCTGAATCGAGCCGTCGTCGAACATCCAGCGCACGTTGCTGGTCAGGGTCACGCCAAATTCGCCGCCCTCCAGCGGCGCCAGGATGGTGTCGTTGCTCAAGTCCAGCCGCGGCAGGGCATATTTTTCACACGAGACGCCGCAAAGCGCCGCCGCAGCGCACAACAGAATCGCTATCAGAGCTTTTCTCATCTTGAAATCTTTGACTGTCTGCAAAGTTATAAAAAATTAATATCTTTGCCGTGTTATGAAGAAAGCCTTTGTGATACTTCTGGCAGTTCTGCCCCTTATGGCCGCCTGCGTGGAGACCTTCTCCCCCAGCGTCAGGATTACTCCGAGTCTGAACTACGTGCCCTACACCGGCGGCAGCGTGGATGTCACCATCATGACCGACCTCCCCTGGAAGGTGGTCCTGGACGACGACTGCCCCGCCACCGTATCCAAGGCCAACGGCATAGGCGACGATGTGATCACCGTCACCGTCCCGCCCACCGACAGCTGGACCACCAGCTGCATCACGCTCAAGATCTACGCCCGCAGCAACAAGACCACTGCCACCAAGACCGAATACATCACCCAAGGCTACAAACCCTATATTTCGGTGGAAGGTGAAGCCGGCACCATCGCTGCCGACGGCGGACAGGTGCGCCTGGTAGTCGTTGCCAACGGCGAGTGGACGTCTTCCTGCGCCACCGCCGGCGTAACAGTCACCCCCGCCTCCGATGAGCTGGGCAACCACGCCGTGCTGATCTCCATCCCCGCCAACCCCACCGGCGCCACAAGAAAAATCACCGTCAATTTTGCAATCGACGGTGACTCCACTTCTTTCGATATCTATCAGGCCGGATAGGCTTATTCGTTTATCACGATATCTTCCAGCGAGTTTACGGTGAACTGTATCGAGCCCTGATACAGCGAGAGGATGCCTGTCATATCCACTGTTGCAGTGCCGTCTAGCACGGATTTGGGGATTTCTTCGTCGCCGAACTTGGAGTAGCCGCTGGTGCGAAGCTGGATTTCCCTGCTGCCCATGGTGAAATACTGGCTCACCGAATAGGCTGCCGCATGGGCGCGGATATCGGCCTTGCTCATGGCAAAGCCGGGGTCCTTGGGCTGCCCCACGGTGCCGTAGTTATAGTCGCCGGAGTTGCCTATCTGCACGCTGTCCCACAGGCCCGCATCGAAATACTCTTTGAATTTATTCTCGCTCATGGCCCAGGTCGTAACGCCCCAGGTGGCGTCGGAAAGGAAGATGCGGTTGGCCGACATCTTTTTCTCTTTGTTGGAATCGATGTAGAGCATGCAGAATATCTGGTTGGCATATTTGAGGCCCTTGAGGGTGACCAGCTTGCCGATGTAGGGATTGCTGGCCTGGGTGTCGTAGGTCTGGGGCAGCTGGCTTTCGGTGATGACCTCCGGCACCACTTTCTCGCCTTTTTCTCCGGCAAAAACATGGGAATCAATCAGATATGAAGACTCCAGATAGGCCGTCTCATAGCTTTCTGTGGGGTCGATGTAGCCCAGCTGCACCATTCCCTGCCCGCCGTAGTTGCCGCTCTTGTAGCCGTACATGCCCAGCGTGAGGCCAAAGCAGCGCACGTACACCATCTGTCCTTCCTGATAATAGTTGTAGAGGCCGTTCTTGCCCAGTTTGAGCTCTATGCCGCCGGTTTCGTCCTGGATATAGAGGCTCTTGTAGAAGTTGCCGGGCTTGTCGGTGGTGGTCACGCGGCCGGCGATTATAAGGTCGCGGTCTATCTGCCACGGGCTGCCGGTCTTATAGAGGGCGCACAGATCTGCAATGGTGATATTGGGCTTCAGGCTCACCGTTTTCGATACGGCCGGATCCTCATATTTCGAAGTAAAGACGGGCTGGAACTCCTCTATCAGGGAAGTGCAGGATGCCAGCAGCGCCGCAAGCGTCAGAATTGATAATATCTTTTTCATAGCTTAGAATCGGAAATAGAGGTTCAACATATAATTGGTGCCGGGCATATAGAAATACTTGGAGTCGAACTTGTAGTAGCGGCTCTTGCCGGTAGATGAAATCAGGCGGCTCTGCTCGTAGCCTCCGGTGCGCACGTCCCTGTTGTTGAGCAGGTTCTGCACGTTCAGCGAGAAGCCGAAGTTGTATTTGCGCTGGATGTACCAGCTCTTGCCTATTCTCAGGTTCATAAGGAACGCGGGGGAGAACTCCTCCTGGGTCGCCATATATTCTATCTCCTCCGGGGTGGCGATGCCGTCGGCGCCGGAAACCGCCGCCATGGTGCGGTAGAGCGGGTTCATATCCAGATAGGAGTGGGCGAAATACTGCCCGGTGAGCTCGAAGAACCAGTACGAACGGGTGCGGTAGTTGAGCGACAGGGCGGTGGCCAGCTCCGGTGTGGAAGCCACGTGGTGCTTCTGGTATCCGTCCAGGATGGGATTGCCTTCCCAGTCCACCTCAATGATATTCATCTTGTCGTAGTTGACCCTGTGATATTTGGGGCTGTCTTTCCAGAACGGTATCAGCGCATTCTCATACACGATTTCGCTGCTGTTGTCCACGGTCATGGTCATCAGCGGGTTGGAGGTGTAGATATACTCGCCCCAGCTGAGCACGCCGCTCAGCGAAAGCCCCTGCACGGGGAGGGGCATCTTGCCGCCGAACTCTATGCCGGCGTGGCGCTGGTCTATGCCCGTCAGGGCAAAGTTCACGAAGGACTGCTGGGAGTCGTCATAGACGCTCATCAGGTCGGTCTGGTCCTTGATCTTGGTCCAGAAGCCGGTCACGCGCAGGTTGTAGCCGCCCCGGCTCCACTGGTAGTTGACGTCGGCGCTGATGGTCTTCTGGGTGGTCAGGCCCTCGATCACCGAGTTGCGGGTGCGGGGCGAGACGAAGGCGTCCTTGAAGGTCGGCGCATCGTTGAAGTAGCCGGCGTTAAGGCTGAAGCGGTGGCCTCCCTTGAGCAGGTAGGCCAGCGACAGCTTGCCGGAATATGTCAGAAAGCCGAGCTTCTCTGACTCACCCTTGGAGGTGATGGGCCTGCCCTTGTGGTCGTAGGTGGTCAGGGTGCGGCCCTGGTAGCTGATCTCGTTGCCGGCATCGTCCAGGCCCGCGAAGAGGCCTTTGCGCACCAGACCTTCCCTCCAGAAGGATTCGTAGCCTACGGTGCCGCCCAGCGAAGCGGTGAAGCCCTTCTTGGACCATGTTCCGTTGGCCCAGGCCTGGGCCTTGCGCACATGAGCGTAATAGTCGTAGCCGTATTTGCCGCCCTTGACTATCTTCTCGGCGCTGCCGTTGGTCAGGAAATAGTCCAGGTCGTTCTGGGTCAGGGCCTCGTTGCTGGCGAAGTCGCGCTCTGCAAACTGGTCTATATTAAGGAAATACTGACCGCCCAGCAGGTCGGCTATCTTCTTGTAATTCTCGGTGCGGTTGATCTTGCCGCTGATGCCGCCGTCCAGGCGCAGATTGTCGGTGGCATACCACGATGCGCTCAGCGCCAGGTTCAGGTCGCGTTGGTCCACATGGCGCTGCTCCTGGGCATACTTGCTGCGGCCGTCGGCCTGATTGTAGTTCACATTGTAGAGACGGTCCCAGTTGAGGTGTTGGTAGCCGGCGAAATCCTTGCTGCGGGTGTTCCACATTTCGGACGCCCAGGCAAACTTCTCCTCATTGCTACGGTTATAATCGTCGTCGTCCATAAAGAAGTAGCTGGGCAGGTTGCGGTAGTAGTCGGGGCGCGGGTCGGGGGCGTCGTACCAGTCCAGGGCGGTGTAGCCGTTCCAGCCGCAGCGATACAACACCGTGGCCGCCACATCCAGCCTGTCGGTGGGCGAAGCCGTGTATTTGAGCACGGTCACCGGCTCGAAGGTCTTGCGCACGCGGGAGTTGCGCACCACTCCGTTCTGGTAGCCCCAGTTGGAGTTGTACATATTGTCGCCCATCAGGTTGTAAACCTCCTGGGTAGAAGCGTTCTGCGCGCCGCGGTGGCCGGTGTTGGCAAAGCTGAAAAGGGCCAGCCGGCTGCCGCTGTCGAACTTCTTCTCCACACCGGCATAGTAAGATATATTCTTGTAATATACGCCTTCTATCCAGTCGTTGCCGCCCACGCGGGCCGATACGTTGAAGGCGTAGGCAAAGCCGTTGTCCAGTTCGCCGGAGGCATAGTTGGCCATCAGGCGCAGGCGGTAGAGGGCGCTGTTGCTCAGCACGCTGAAGCGCCAGCCGGGTCGCACCGAAGTCGGGTTGCCGAGGATGTTGGTCATGCCGTTGAAGTGGCCCAGGCCATAGTCTGCGGACTCCATGCCTATGGTGGTGTTCTTGCTGCGCATGGCCTCGTTCAGGCCGCTCCACAGGCTGAAGGGCGAATAGCCGGTGATGGCGTCGTTCATCTTCACGCCGGCCAGATACACGTCCTGGCTCTCGCTCTCGTAGCCGCGGTTCTTGAAGCGGATGCTGCTGAAGCCGTAGCCCGCCAGATTGGCAAACACGTCGGTGCTGCCATACATGATGGTAGGGTTGTCGGTGAAACCGCTGTCCTCCATGTCAAACTCCACATAGCTGCTATCGTCCACCTCGGCCACAACCTGCTCGGGCAGCAGCGAGACTATCATCATGTCTTTCACAAAGCCGCCGTCCACGGTGACATTCACGTTGGCGCTCACATAGCCGTCGGCGCTCAGCTGCATTTCATACATACCGTTGGCCAGGGCTTCTATCAGGAAGGCTCCGTCAGCGCCGGTAGTGGCGGTGGCCACCTTGTCGCCATCCTGCATCAGGAGCACCTGGGCGCCGGCTATCGGGGTACGGCCGGCACGGCTCACCACTATGCCTTTCACGCCGCCGCTGGGCAGCTGCGCCCACGCCTGCACGAAGGCCAGCAGCAGGACGGCTGTTATAGTTAGTTTCTTTATCATTGTTCTTTGCTGATTACGATGTAAGTTGGATAGTGGTCGCTGTAGCCGCTTATGAAAGCGCCGTTGGAGAAGGTTCTCAGGGGGTAGCCCTTATACTGGCCGCTCTTGGTCTCCATAAAGCGCTTCTTGAACACGCGGCCGTAGTAGCCCTTGTTTATTGGTGTCAACTTGAGCCCCCCTTCGGGTGCGAACGCCAGGTCGTAATTGACTAAAATCTGGTCGTAGATGCTCCACTGACCCTGATAGCAGAGGGAGCCGAGGCCGTCCTTGACCATCTTGTAGAAGGGGTTGAAGAAGTCTTCCTTGCCCACTTCTTCCATATTCTCGCGGCCGTGGTAGTAGTCGCGCATGCTCTCGTCAAAGGGGTCGTCGTTCATGTCGCCCATGGCCACTATCTTTATGCCGGGATACTTCTCCATCATGCGCAGCCCGTGGCGATAGGCGATTTCGGCCCCGCGGGAGCGCAGGTTGCCGCCCTTGCCGCCGGTGCGCGACGGCAGGTGCATCACATAGAAGGCGAAGTGCTCGCCGGCTATGGTGCCGTGCACCATCAGTATGTCGCGGGTGCGGAAATAGTCGGTGTCGATGTCGCTGAAGTCGATGTCGCTGCCCTCAAAGGTGAAGGGAATGGACTCGGACTCTATGAAGGTGAACTGCTCCGGCTTGTAGAGCAGGGCCACGTCCACACCGCGGCGGTCGGGCCCGTCGTAGTGCACAATCTGGTAGTTGGCGTCGGCAATTTCATCCTGCGCCACCAGGTCTTCGAGCACCATGCGGTTTTCTATCTCGCTCACGCCCAGGATGGTGTGGTAGCGGCCGTTGTCTTCGGCCATGGCCTTTATCACGTGGGCCATGTTGGCCAGCTTCTTCTCATACTTGGTCTGGGTCCACTGGTTGGCGCCGTCGGGCAGGAACTCGTTATCGTTCTTGGCAGGGTCGTCGTATATGTCAAAGAGGTTCTCCAGATTGTAGAACCCTATCACGTAGGTACGCGTCTGCGCTGTTGCAGACAGGCCCAGCAGCAGGGCGGCTGCGATTGCAAATAGTCTCTTCATAGGCCTACTCTCCTGTCCACCAATAGGTATCCCTGGTCGCTTCCACCCTGTCGGACAGGGTCGCCCCTATCGCCTCGGGCAGGTTCACGAACAAATCGTAGCCGAGAATCTTCTCCAGCTCGTCTATGGTCATGGCACACTTGGTATAGTCCTGGTCGGGATAGTCCCTGTGCTCCAGATAAAAGCCGACGCCGGTGTAGCCCTGGGTCTGCGACGATATGCCGCGCGAGCGGGTGCGGTCATAGCCCAGAAGCGCCTTGTAGTAGGCCACTGGCACGGTGACTTTCTTGCGGGGGCTGTCGTTGTCCCAGGCGAACCGCGAACTGCCTTTCACCACACAGCCGGTCACCACATACAGGGTGTCGAACTGATAGGACTTGTTGCGGACATACTGCTCAAGGCCGGCCCAGATATGCTCATTCAGCTCGCCTATCTGGGGTGTGATATTGGTGCCATAGAAGGTCTGGATATTGTCTGCATAAGACAGGCGGTCGGCGCTGGGGCACTGGTGGCCGCGCTGGTAGAACTGTGTGCCGCCGTCGCTCTCTCCGCTGGAACCGGTGCTCTTGTAGCCGGAGGTCAGCACCGGCTGGGCGTTTCTGGGCAGCTTGGGATCAAGGTCCCAGAAATTGGTACGCGAGCCGCTTCCGATGCTGGCCTTGTTAAGCGGATATGCCACCCAGAGGGCCACCATATTGTCCACGTCCCAGTAGTAGGAGAAGTTGCGTCCAGCCTTGCTGGTCGTGCTCTCGTGGGAGATGAAATACAGGTGCGGGTTGTTTGTCTCGGGCAGTTCCATCCAACCATAGACCTTGTCGGGCGTTATCTTGTCGGGCAGAGTTGCGCTGCCGCCGCCTGAAGAGGATGCTGCGTTCTGCACCAGGACGGCCTCT
>CACXHG010000263.1 GCA_902767355.1 uncultured Bacteroidia bacterium | reverse complement strand
TTACCGATATAAACCTCGGAGGAGGCCTTGGCGTGGATTACAACGACCCGGACGCCAATCCCATTCCCAATTTTGCCGCCTGGATGGGTGGCATACGCCGCTGTCTGCCTGTAAAAGAGGGGCAGAGGGTCCACATAGAGCCCGGGCGGGCGCTTGTGGCGCAGTGCGGCAGTCTCATCGCCAGGGTGGTGTTTGTCAAGAAGGTGGCCAGCCAGAAGTGCGTCATACTGGACGCCGGCATGAACGACCTTATCCGGCCCGCGCTCTATCAGGCTCACCACAAGATAGAGAATCTCACATCCCGAGGCGGCCTGCTGCGCTATGATGTAGTCGGGCCGGTGTGCGAATCCTCCGATTTCTGGGGCGGCAAACAACTGCTGCCGGCCACGGCCCGCGGCGATATCTTCGCCATCCGCAGCGCCGGCGCCTACGGCCAGGTGATGGCCATGCACTACAACCGCCGCCCGCTGGCAAAGGCAATTTACTCTGATGATATAAATTAATACTATATGTTCGAGAATTTAAGCGAGCGGCTGGAACGCTCATTCAAACTTATAAAAGGCCAAGGCAAGATCACCGAGGTCAACATTTCCGAAACCCTGAAGGAAGTGCGCCGCGCGCTGCTCGACGCCGATGTCAGCTATAAGACCGCCAAGAGCTTCTGCGACACTGTAAAGCAGAAAGCCATAGGCCAGAACATCCTCATCGCCGTCAAGCCGGAGCAGATGATGGTCAAGATAGTGCACGACGAACTGGCCGCCCTGATGGGAAGCGAGCACAGCGAGCTCAATGTCAAGGGCAGCCCGGCAGTGGTGCTGGTGGCCGGACTCAACGGTTCCGGTAAGACCACCTTCTGCGGCAAGCTGGCGCTCCATCTCAAGAGCAAGAAGGGCATGAAAGTGCTGGTTGCGGCCTGCGATACCTTCCGCCCTGCGGCCATCGAGCAGCTCAAGACCCTCTGCGGCCAGATCCAGGTCGAGTGCTACAGCGAAGACGGCGTCAAAGACCCCATCGCAATTGCACAGAACGCGATTTCCAAGGCTCGAAAAGAAGGCTTCAGCGTGGTGATAGTGGATACTGCCGGCCGCCTGGCGGTGGATGAGGAACTCATGAACGAGATTTCTGCCCTGCACCAGGCCGTCAAACCCACCGAGACCCTGTTCGTGGTGGATGCCATGACCGGTCAGGACGCAGTCGAGACCGCCAAAACCTTCAACGACCGCCTGAACTACGACGGCGTCGTCCTCACCAAGATGGACGGCGACACCCGCGGCGGTGCCGCCCTCAGTATCCGCTCCGTGGTGGACAAACCCATCAAGTTCATCTCCACCGGCGAGAAAATGGAGGCCCTGGACATCTTCTACCCCAAGCGTATCGCCGACCGTATCCTGGGCATGGGCGACGTGGTTTCCCTGGTAGAACGCGCGCAGGAGCAGTTCGACGAAGAGCAGGCCCGCCGCCTGCACAAGAAACTGGTCAAGAACCAGTTCTCCCTGGAAGACTTCTACCAGCAGATACAGCAGATAAAGAAGATGGGCAACATCAAGGACCTGGCCTCCATGCTGCCTGGCATGGACCGCGCCCTCAGGGATGTGGACATAGACAACAACTCCTTCAAGAGCATAGAGGCCATCATCCTGTCCATGACGCCCTATGAGAAAGAGAATCCCGACATGATAAACGGCAGCCGCCGCAAGCGTATCGCTGCCGGCAGCGGCACCAGCGTGGTTGAGGTCAACCGCCTGCTCAAGCAGTTCGAAGGAACCCGCCGCGTGATGAAGAATTTTGCAGGCGGAAGCAATATCGCCAACATGATGCGTAAAAGAAGATAGACTATGATACTCCTCGATGGAAAAGCGACGTCTGCCCGCATTAAAGAGCAGATAGCCAGGCAGGTAGAAGAGATGGTGGCCGCCGGCGGCAAACGCCCCCACCTGACCGCTATCCTGGTGGGCGAAGACGGAGCCAGCAAGACCTACGTGGCCAACAAAGAGAAGGCCTGCGCGGCTGCCGGCTTCACTTCGGAAGTTATCCGTATGAGCGCAGATACTACCCAGGAACGGCTTCTGGCAGAAGTGGCTCGCCTCAATGCCGACCCCGATGTGGACGGCTTCATAGTGCAGCTGCCCCTGCCCAGGCATATAGACGAGAATAAGGTCATCGAGGCCATAGATCCCCGAAAAGATGTGGACGGCTTCCATCCGGAAAACGTCGGTCGCATGGTGCTCGGCCTGGACAGTTTCGTGTCCGCAACCCCTTATGGCATAGTGCGTCTGCTGGAAGAGTACGGCATCGAGACCCGCGGCAAGCACTGCGTGGTGTTGGGCCGCAGCAACATCGTCGGCCGCCCCATCGCCAACCTGCTCAGCCAGAAAGGCAATCCGGGCGACTGCACCGTGACCATCTGCCACAGCCGCACGCAGAACCTGGCCTCCTTCACCCGCGAGGCCGACATCATAATTGCGGCCCTCGGCGTGCCCGAATTCCTCAAGGGCGATATGGTCAAGGATGGGGTAGTGGTGGTGGATGTGGGCATCACCCGCGTGAGCGATGATTCCCCCAAGGGCTACCACCTGGCAGGCGACGTGGCTTTCGACGAGGTTGCCCCCAAGGCCTCCTACATCACTCCCGTGCCCGGCGGCGTCGGTCCCATGACCATCGTCTCCCTGCTCCAGAACACCCTCAAGGCCGCCAGCAAGCGCCAGGGCCGATAGGACTCATTACCAATTTATTGATACAACGCTTCCAGTTGGCTGCGGTAGGCTTCGCCGACAGGCAGGGTAGTGCCGTCGGTAAGGGTGACAGATGTCTTGCCCCCCTGGCGGACCTTGCTGCGGCTGACCAGATATGACTTGTGTATGCGCATGAAACTCCCTGGAGCCGCATCCAGAAGGCTTTTCAGGCTGCCCAGAACGATGAAGGGCTCTTCCTGGGGCCCGTATATCTTGAGGTATGCGCCCAAACTTTCCACATATCTGATTTCCGAGGCAAGCAGGCGCATCCGCTGGTGGCCTACTTTGAAAAACAACACACTGTCGCCAGCGTCCAGGCTCGTGCCTGTGCCGGCAGCCGAAGCCGCCCTGGCAGCCTCGGTCAGCTCTTTCTGGTGGCGCACCTTGTCCACCGCACCCTGGAAATCTTTGAAGCCGAATGGCTTGAGCAGATAGTCAATGGCATTGACGCGGAAGCCCTCTATCGCATATTCGGAATATGCCGTCGTGAAGACTATCATGGGCGGATTCTCCAGCCCCCGCACAAATTCCAGCCCGGTGACTTCCGGCATGTTTATGTCGGTAAAAATGCAGTCCACTGCAGCCGACTGCTCAAGGGCCTTGCGGGCCTCGGATACCGACTGGCACGAGGCTGCCAGCTCCAGGTCGCAGATGCGCGAGGCATACACTTCCAGCAGCTTGAGCGCCAGCGGTTCGTCGTCTATGGTAATTATCCGTATCATG
>CACXHG010000262.1 GCA_902767355.1 uncultured Bacteroidia bacterium | reverse complement strand
TGGCCGAGCCCCAGTTCGAGGGCCAGACCAAGACCAAACTGGGCAACAGCGAGGTTATGGGTCTTGTATCCACGGCTGTGAGCCAGGCGCTTGAGGCCTATCTGGAAGAGCACCCCAAGGATGCCCGCCAAATTGTGGACAAGGTGATTCTGGCTGCAACCGCCCGCCACGCGGCCCGCAAGGCGCGCGAGCTGGTTCAGCGCAAGACCGTTATGTCCGGCGCAGGTCTGCCCGGCAAACTGGCGGACTGCTCCAGCCGCGACCCCGAGCAGTGCGAGATTTTCCTGGTCGAGGGAGACTCTGCAGGTGGAACGGCCAAGGTCGGCCGCGACCGTATGTTCCAGGCCATCCTGCCGCTCAGGGGTAAGATCCTCAATGTGGAGAAGGCCATGGAGCACCGCGCCTTCGAGAGCGAAGAGATTCGCAATATCTACACCGCGCTGGGCGTGTCCGTGGGCACTCCGGAGGATCCCAAGGCGCTCAACATCAGCAAGCTGCGCTACCATAAGATAGTGCTTATGACCGATGCCGATGTCGATGGCCGCCACATCAACACCCTTATTCTGACATTCTTCTTCCGCTATATGCCCGACCTTATCTATAACGGCTATGTTTATCTGGCGACTCCGCCGCTCTATCAGGTTTCCAAGGGTAAGCAGCAGGTATATTGCTGGACCGACGAGGAGCGCAGCGCAGCCGTGGAGCGTATGTCCGGCGGTCGTGGCGAGAGCGGCGTGAAGGTGCAGCGCTACAAAGGTCTGGGTGAGATGAGCGCTGACCAGCTGTGGGAGACCACTATGGACCCGGCCAACCGCAAGATGAAGAAGGTTCACGTAGAGAACGCGGCCGAGGCCGACCGTATCTTCTCCATGCTGATGGGCGACGATGTACCGCCCCGCCGCGAGTTTATAGAACAGAACGCAAAATACGCTAATATAGACGCATAATACACAGAATTATGGATATTTTTGAAAGGATAGCAAAGGATGCCGGCGGTCCGCTCGGCCAGTACAGGGAAAAATCACAGGGATACTTCATGTTCCCCAAGCTCGAGGGCGAACTGGGGCCGCACATGACCTTCCAGGGGCAGCCGGTCCTCAACTGGAGCCTCAACAACTATCTTGGCCTGGCCAATCATCCCGCCATCCGTAAGGCTGATGCAGAAGCTGCAGCGCGCTGGGGTCTGGCTTACCCTATGGGCAGCCGTATGCTCACCGGCCACACTTCGCTGCACGAGCGTTTCGAGCGCGAACTGGCCGACTTCGAGAAGAAGGAAGATGCCTTCCTGTTCAACTTCGGCTATCAGGGCATCGTGTCCACCATCCAGAGCCTGCTCACCAGGGCCGACGTGGTGGTCCACGACAAGGAGGCTCACGCCTGCCTGATAGACGGCTGCATGCTGGCCAACAAGGCCGAGCGCCTGTCTTATAAGCACAACGATATCAAGCACTTCGAGAAGGTTATCCAGCACGCTCTGGAAATCACCGAAAAGACCGGCGGCGGCATTCTCGTAATCACCGAGGGTGTATATGGCATGACCGGCGCCCTGGGCAATCTGGACGAGCTGGTAGAGATGAAGAAGAAGTATCCTTTCCGCATACTGATAGACGACGCCCACGGCTTTGGCGTGACCGGCCCGACCGGCCGCGGCACCAGCGAGCACTTCGGCGTGATGGACGGCATCGACCTCTACATCGGCGCCTATGCCAAGAGTATGGCGGCCATCGGCGGCTTCGTGGCAGGTCCCAAGGCCATCATCCAGTACCTCCGCTATAACATGCGTTCGCAGATCTACGCCAAGGCTCTGCCTATGGCCTTCGTGGAGGGCGGCCTGAAGCGCCTGGAGATTATCCGCGGCGAAGAAGGCGACCGCCTGCGTGCAAAACTCTGGGAGATCACCCGCGCCCTGCAGAAAGGTTTCCGCGATCTGGGCTTCGAGATCGGTCCCGCAGAGGCTTGCGTAACTCCGGTGTTCATGAAGGCCGGCCTTGCTCAGGCTACCAACATTGTGGTGGACCTGCGCACCAACTATCACATCTTCTGCTCCATAGTCACCTGGCCGGTTGTGCCTAAAGGCATTGTGATGTTCCGCATCATCCCCACTGCCGTGCATACCATGGAAGATGTGCAGTACACCCTGGACGCCTTTGCCGACGTGCGCAAGAAGCTCGAAGAAGGCTTCTACAAAGACGAAATCCAGGATATGGCTATCGCCTAAGATACTGGGGCTCCGCCCCAAACCCCGCCGCTACGGCCTTGCTATCGCGCGAGCCTTCCCGGCTCGACCTCCGCTATCGCCTGATGGCGAGTATACTGAGCTGGAGTAGATATTGCTGATACACAGTGTTTTATAACAACTAACCCCCATTAAAAAGTGGGGGTTAGTTTGTGTAAGTGGCTGGTAGATAGCGTTTTCCGCTCCAGCCGCCAAAAGGCTTGCGTGTTGGCTGAGAGCGCTGCAGCGTGGCCTTAGATGCTGTCGCCGCCCTGGAGGCTCTGGAAGCCTTCGCCGAGGATTTCGGCGGAGTCCAGCACGTTGATGAAGGCGGCGGGGTCGATGCGGGCAATCTGTTCGCGCAGGCGTATCATCTCGCGGCGGCCCAGCACCACGTAGATAATGTCGCGGCCCTCTCCCGAGAAGAGCCCCTTGCCGGGGATCAGGGTGGCGCCGCGCCCCATTTCGTTGATGATGAAGTTGCGTATCTCTTCGCTCTTGGCGGTGATGATCATCATGGTCTTGGCGCGTTTGGGACCTTCCAGAATAAAGTCTATGACACGGCTGTTGACAAAGATGATTATCCATGAATACATCGGCAGTTTCCAGTCGCCGAAGGCCAGCACCGTGCTCAGGGTAATGATGCCGTCCACTATGAGGGTGCAGATACCCATCGACAGGCGGGTGTATTTGCGCAGGATCATGGCGATGATGTCGCTGCCGCCCGTGGTGGCGTG
>CACXHG010000261.1 GCA_902767355.1 uncultured Bacteroidia bacterium | reverse complement strand
TTCCGGATAGTTTGCATATATTTGCACCGGAAACGGTCCCATAGCTCAGTTGGTTAGAGCATCTGACTCATAATCAGGGGGTCGCAGGATCATGCCCTGCTGGGACCACGGAAAAAGACAGCTGAAAGGCTGTCTTTTTTTGCGTGGCCCCAGGCCGTCTCGTGGGAGCGCAATACGACTCCCCCGCTGTCATGTCGAGCGAAGTCGAGACATCTCCCACTTCCGGCAGCGCAGCGCGGATGGGCAGGCCGCACAGTGCGCTTTGGGACCGATGTGTCAGCGCGAGGGGTCGATATCGACGTGTAGAGCGGGCAACCCCCTTCCAGAATGCCCTCAAGGGCCTATCCCTCCGCGCGGCTTTGAAATGCCACAGGCATTTCTCGCCATGCGTCCACCTCTAACCGGAGCATAGAAGCT
The DNA here is from genome assembly GCA_902767355.1 of uncultured Bacteroidia bacterium. Lineage (GTDB taxonomy): Bacteria > Bacteroidota > Bacteroidia > Bacteroidales > UBA932 > Equibacterium. The sequence goes on along the minus strand of CACXHG010000261.1, from coordinate 2,328 downwards.
GACGCTCCGCTAAAAAGCACAATATCCCCAGCACTCCCTCACCCCTTCAAGCCAGTTGGCGCCATGCGTCCAATTAGTTCCACCAATAATTCTTCACGCAGCGGATTCTCCCATAAACCAATTGTCAGTATAATAACACAAATTGACAAAATCGGCCATTTGCGTTAAATTCGCGTTACCAAAACTTTACACGATGAAACGATTCCTTGCACTTGCGGCACTTTTCTGCATAATCCTTGCTGGCTGCGAAAGCACAGCAGCTCCAAAAGAAAAATCCCATTTTGACATTTTTGCTTACTACAGCATACTTTCGGAACTCGCCACGCCGGAGAGCTTACAGAAAATGGCCGATGCCGGCATCACAATATCATATATGAGCTACGGCAGCATAGAAGAGAACCTCAAGGTTCTGGATGCCGCAATAGAAACAAATGTAAAGATATGCGTGGGACTGGACAGCTGGTTCTACTCGCCCATCGACGCGAGGCTCGACACCCTTATAATGGCAGTCAAGGACCACCCCGCCCTCTGGGGCTATAAGATTGTGGACGAGCCCTCGGCACAATGGTTCCATAAGGTAAAAGAAGTGCGCGAATATGTCTCCCGAATAGACAGCACTCACAAGTTCTATGTGAATCTTTTCCCTGAAATAGGCACCCAGGCTGATTGCGAAGACGACACCGTGGCGGCCATGAAAGCTCTTGGCACCAGCAACTACCTGGATTATCTGCACCGCTACATCAAAGAAGCCGAGCCGGATTACATTTCATTTGATATGTATCCTCTGCTGCACGAGAATTATCATATAAAGTGGCAGTGGGGCCGCCAGATGCGCAACATAGCAGAGGTCTGCAAAGAGGCGGGCCTGCCCTTCTGGGCATTCGCTGCAAGCTCCATCTTCCTGGTCCAGTCATATCCATCCACCGCAGCCATCAAACTGCAGCAATACACCAACCTTGCCCACGGCGCGCAGGTACTGGAGTATTACACATACCAGGCCGAGCCGGGTCCGGGCAACGACGGACCTCTGCGCAGGGACGGCAGCTACACTGATATGTACGACTTCTTAAAAGAAGCCAACGCAGAACTGAACAACCGCGCATACATATTCCTTGGCGACGATGTCAAATGGTTCCGCTACACCGGAGATGAAGCCCCCATCGGCTGCGACGACCTGATGTTCTCAGAAGATATCCTGCCCGAACAGGTGACGCACTTGAACACAGACATCCAGGCGCTGATATCATACTTTACTAACGCCGGCCACAGCTACCTTATGATAGTCTCCCACACTATGAATAGCGCCACAAATGTTGAACTTGACTTCAACAAGAAAGTGCTCTTGAGCAAGATGGACGGCTCCTGGGAAAAAGTCACCAAAGGCCATCAGAACTACACCGTCGCGCCTGGCGACTGCCTGATATTCAGGCTGGATTAAATCAGCGCCATTGATTGACATAGGCCAAACTTTACTAACTTTGTAGAGTTCAATCATGTGGTATGGCTATCAAGGATAAACAGGCGCTCGCGGCGAAGCGGTTCGTTAATGAATGGTCGGGCAAAGGATATGAGAAGGGGGAGACTCAGAGATTCTGGCTGTCTCTTCTGCACAATGTCTTTGGCGTAGATGATCCGACAAAGGTGATGCGGTTCGAGCTGCCCGTAAAGACCTTCACTAAAGACAGGGGTGCTGATTTCATTGATGCTTACATCACTACGACCAAAGTCCTGATTGAGCAGAAGGGCTCTCACATTGATTTAGATGCAAAGGAAAAGCAGAGCGACGGGATGATGCTCACACCATATCAGCAAGCCCTGCGATACCTCACCGGCCTGCCTAATTCTATGACACCCCGGTGGATTGTCACTTGCAATTTTAAAGAGTTCCATATTCACGATAGGGAGCATCCGAGTGTGGCTCCGCAAATAGTCCTGTTGGAAGATCTGGAGAAGGAGTATTACCGCTTGGAGTTTCTTGTTAATGATGAAGCTGAGGCTCGCAAAAAGGAGTTTGAGGTAAGCATCAAGGCTGGCGAGATTGTCGGCATTCTTTATGAGAAGATTCTGGCGCAGTATCACAACCCGAAAAACCCTGAATCTCAAAAGAGTTTGAACAAGCTTTGCGTTCGTCTGGTATTCTGTCTGTATGCAGAAGATGCTGGAATCTTTGGCCGCAAGGATATGTTTCACGACTACCTGAAGCAGTTTCCTGCCAATCAGATACGCAGGGCGCTGATAGATCTGTTCGAGGTGCTCAATACCCCGATGGACAAGCGCGACCCTTATCTGGACGAGGCGCTGGCGCAGTTCCCGTATGCCAATGGCGGA
>CACXHG010000260.1 GCA_902767355.1 uncultured Bacteroidia bacterium | reverse complement strand
CATGGTGAGCGACTGGGGGCGCTTCGTAGCTGCCAGCGGGCAGCGGACCTTCGTCTCAGAGCCCGGCCAGGAGGTCAGCATATTCGCCTTCGACAACTCGCTGCGCATGAGCGCCACCGGCCTCAAATACCCGCTGGAGGGCGTCATCTTCGACTCCCTCTGGAAAGCCACCCTCAACACTGCCACCGGCAGCAGTTTCACCCTCACCCCCAGCAGCGACAGCCCATACCTCGTCTATCTCTGCAACCCGGGGATGTAAACGCAACAGCGCTTTAGTGTAGCTGGAAGATGTAGAGAGCAGAATCGTAGTAATCAGGGGGCAAGAAGTGCTTCTGGACCGTGACGTGGCCGAACTCTATAGTGTGGAGACGCGCGAGGTAAACCAAGCCGTCCCAACTTCTGTTATATTAACGCAAGTTTTGCATTTAACAAGAAACGATATCATTTCAACTATGAAACATCTTCTTTCGACACTGTTTTGCGCCGCCACTGCGCTCTGCCTTTCGGCCTGCAATCTGCTGGGCATAGGCGAGAATAACAATCCTTATAAAACAATTGACCTGAGCACCAAGGCCGGAGTGTATGTAGAAAAGGGCAACGATTTCGCCATCGAGTTCACCGACCGCATCAACTCCGCCGAGAAAAAAGACTACATCGTCTCCCCCTTAAGCATGCAGTTCCTGCTGGGCATGATACTCAACGGGGCCCAGGGCGCCACGGCAGATGAAATCTGCTCTGTGCTGGGCTACGGTGCCGGCGAGATAGAAGACGTGAACCAGTTCTGCAAATCGCTGCTGGAGCAGCTGCCCAAGCTGGACAAAAAGACCACCATCAATCTCGCCAACGCAATTTTCGTGGACGACGGCTGGCCGCTTAAAGACGACTACGTGTCTTCTGTAGGCAAGACCTACAGCGCCAAGATTGCCAACCTGGATTTCTCAAAGGGCGAGGCCAGCGCCAAGGTCATCAACCGCTGGTGCAGCGACCAGACAAACGGTATGATCAAGAAGGTCATCGACAAGACCGACCCCGATATGCTCTGCTACCTGCTCAACGCACTGTATTTCAAGAGCCAGTGGACAGAGAAATTCAACAAGAGCAATACTGCCGACGAGACTTTCACCGACGAGGCCGGTAATAAAAGCACCGTGAAAATGATGAAGCAGAACAAAAGCTTCAGCTACCAGCATAACGATGTCTTCAAAATCGTGCGGATGCGCTATGGCAACGGGGCCTTTTCTATGGTTGCCCTGCTCCCGCAGGAAGGCTGCAAAATAGACGATGCGCTGGCAGAACTCAAGGACATCGGCTGGGAGGAAACCATGCGCAGTATGGTCAACTGCAGCGTGGACCTGTGGCTGCCGCGATTCGAGACCAAATACCACATCGGCCTCAACGATATCCTATCGGCCATGGGCATGCCCATGTCCTTTACAGACAGCGCCGATTTCAAGGCTATGAGCGACTATGCGCTCAAACTTAGCTTCGTGCAGCAGGACGCAGCGATCAAGGTTGATGAAGAGGGCACCGAAGCCGCCGCAATATCCATGGCCGGCATGATGAAAGATGCCGCAGCCGAACCCGGCGAGCGGGTCGTCTTCCACGCCGACCATCCCTTCCTCTACTTCATCACCGAGTCCAGCACCGGCGCCATCCTGTTCGCCGGCCGCTACAGCAACAAATAGGCTTATTCCGCTGCCTGCCTGCGAGCTTTTGCGGGATCCTTAAACAAGATCATAAACAGTATGCCGACCACCAGCGAGTAGGCTGCGAAGATGTACCAGGCGGTGCTCCAGGACGGCGTGGCTGTGTTATATACAAAGTGGTTCACGACCTTGCCGGCAGCCCAGGTGCCGATGCTGGCGCCCAAGCCGTTGGTCATAAGCATAAACAGGCCCTGCGCCGAGCTCCGGATGCTCTTGTCGGTATTCTCATTCACATAGAGCGACCCGCTGATATTGAAGAAGTCGAAGGCCACGCCATAGACAATGCAGCTCAGGATGAACATCCACACGCCGCCGCCGGGATTGCCTGCGCCGAAAAAGCCGAAGCGGAACACCCAGGCGAACATGGCTATCAGCATCACCTTCTTGATGCCGAACTTTTTCATAAAGAACGGGATGAGCAGGATGCAGAGGGTCTCTGACACCTGGCTCAGCGATATCAGGGCATTGGCGTTGTTGGCGCCCCAGGCGTTGGCAAACAGCGGGTTGTCCTTGAACGAGGTGATGAAGGTGTTGGCATAGCCGTTGGTTATCTGCAGCGAAGCGCCCAGCAGCATGGAGAATATGAAGAACACGGCGAACTGCGGGTCCTTGAACAGGCGGAACGCATTCAGGCCGGTGGCCTCTGCAAACGACTGCGCCCCCTCGGTCTTGGGCTTGCAGGGGCAGTTGGGCAGCGAAAGCGCATACAGGCAGAGCGCCAGCGAGATGATGCCGGACACAAAGAACTGATGGTAGGTGTGCTGATACTGTATGCCCTCTTTGCAGGTCACGAAATTGACAAACAGCATGGTGAGTATAAAGCCGATGGTGCCGAACACGCGGATGGGCGGGAAATCCTTCACAGGGTCCTTGCCTGCCACTTCCAGCGCATTATAGGCGACTGAATTGGAGATGGCTATGGTCGGCATGAAGAAGGCTATGCTGAGCAGATACAGCAGGTAGAAAGTGCCGAACTTGAACCCCTCGGACACCACATAGGCGTCGGCGCCGAGCGTGATGTTGTTCATCGCATACCAGCCGGTCGCCAGCATGAAGATGCCGGCCAGCCCCTGGCACAGCGAGAGCACCTTCTGCGCCGGAATCCACTTGTCGGCCACGATGCCCATCAGGGCCGGCATAAAGATGGATACAAAACCCTGGCTGGCAAAGAAAAGCCATATTTGCGGGCCCAGGCCGGCGCGGCCCAGGAAACTGCCCATGGAGGTCAGATAGGCCCCCCAGGCTGCGAATTCCAAAAAGTTCATCAGGATGAGCCTGATGGTGATATTGCTGTTTTTCATAGTACGTTATTTTGGAGCCATCCGATAAACGAACAGCGCAATTATAGCATAGATGATATTCGGCAGCCACACCGCCAGCCAGGGCGGCAGCGTGCCCGTCTGCACGAACATCTGCGAGAAGCGCATAAAAAGTATGTAGGAGAAGCTGAGGGCGATGCCTATACCGATGTTGAGCCCCAGTCCGCCGCGGCGCTTGCGCGACGACAGCGATACCCCCATCAGCGTCAGGATAAAGGCCGAGAAGGGCGTCGCGATGCGGGTGTGCTTCTCGATGAGGGCGTGCGCCACCATCTTGTCCCCACGCATGTTCTGCATCTCGATAAGCTTGTCCAGATCTTTGATCTTAAGGGATTCCACCACATTCTTGCGACGGTAGAAATCATCTATGGTAAGGGCTATCACGGTGTCTTTCTGGGCCCCGGTCTCTATGGTCTCGTTGCCGTGCTCGTCGTAGCTGCGGATAAAGTAGTTCTTGCAGGTCCAGCCGCCGGTCTCCTCGTTCCACATCGCGCTGGAGGCGGTCATCTTGCTCACCAGCTTGTTGTTCTCTATGGTCTCCAGGGTAAAGCGGTTCACGGAGTTGTTCCACGAGCTGAACGACTCCACATATACGAACTCGCCAGGCGAGAGCTGATAGTGGATGTTGTGGTTGGTGTTGAAAAAGCGGGCGCCCTTGATGTACTTCTGCTCGAACTCCAGCCGGTGATAGTTGGCCGGCGGAATCACGTACATTCCCAGGGTCAGCGACAGAATCGCCGCGAAGGCGGCCGACACCATATACGGCACCAGCAGGCGCCGGAAACTGATGCCGGAAGACAGCATGGCTATGATCTCGCTGTTGGCGGCCAGCTTGGAAGTGAAGAAGATGACGGTGATGAACACGAACAGCGGGCTGAACATGTTCAGTATGTACGGTATGAAGTTCAGATAGTATTCAAACACTATCTCCCTCAGGGGCGCCTCCCTCTCCACGAAGGAGTCTATCTTCTCGCTGATGTCGAATATTATGACAATGGCCACCACAATCAGCAGCGACAGCAGGTAAGTGCTGATGAACTTCTTGATGATGTACCAGTCAAGAATCTTGGGTTTCAGTCTAAGGCGGCTCATAATCTGGTTTCCAGTTTTTTGACGGTCGCATCTTTCCATGCGGCAAAGTCTCCTGCAAAGATATGCTCTCTGGCCTTTGCCACCAAATCCAGATAGAAGGCCAGATTGTGTTCGCTGGCTATCTGCGCCGCCAGCATTTCGCCGGCTATCGTCAGGTGGCGCACGTAGGCTTTGGTGTAGATATGGTCCACAAACGACGCCCCGAGCGGATCCAGCGGCGAAAAGTCGTCGGCCCACTTGGCGTTGCGCAGGTTGATGGTACCTTCCCAGGTGAATATCATGCCGTTGCGGCCGTTGCGGGTGGGCATCACGCAGTCGAACATATCCACCCCGCGGGCTATGCCTTCCAGAATATTGGCCGGCGTGCCCACCCCCATCAGGTAGCGCGGCTTGCCGGCAGGCAGCAGCGGATGCAGCAGCTCCAGCATCTCATACATCTTTTCAGTAGGCTCCCCCACCGCCAGGCCGCCAATGGCGTAGCCCTCGCGGTCGAAGGCCACCGCGTGCTCGGCCGCGCGCCGGCGAAGGTCCGGATAGACGCAGCCCTGCACTATCGGGAACAGGCTCTGGTGGTAGCCGTAGAGCGGCTCGGTGGAGTCGAAACGCCGTATGCAGCGCTCCAGCCAGCCCTGGGTCAGACGCAGCGACTTTTCTGCATAGGCATAGTCGGCGTCGCCCGGGCAGCACTCGTCCAGCGCCATGATTATGTCGGCGCCAATGATGCGCTGGGTGTCCATATTGTTCTCCGGCGTGAAGGTGTGCCGGCTGCCGTCTATATGCGAAGAGAAGGTGCAGCCCTCTTCCGTGATTTTGCGCCGCTGCGCCAGCGAAAACACCTGGAAGCCGCCGCTGTCGGTGAGCATGGGTCCGTCCCAGGTGGTGAAGCGGTGCAGGCCGCCGGCTTTGCGCAGGGTCTCCAGCCCCGGCCGCAGATAGAGATGATATGTGTTGCCCAGCACGATGCGGGCCTTGACATCGTCTTTCAAATCCCTGTGATACACACCCTTGACGCTGCCCACGGTGCCGACGGGCATGAATATGGGCGTGGCCACTTGACCGTGGTCGGTGTCCATAAGACCGGCGCGGGCGCTGCTGCCGGGATCGGTGGCTAATACCTGAAACTTCATTCCTCGATTCCGATTAAAGAGCGAATGTCGGCCTTGACCTCTTTCCAGCGGGGGATGTCTATCTTGGAGCCGATGACCTCTATCACGCGGGCCGCAATCTTGCTGCCCACCTGGCCGCATACATCCAGCCTCTGGCCCAGGGAATGGGCGTAGAGGAAGCCGGCGGCATACACATCGCCGGCCCCGGTGGCGTCGCGGCGCTCGCCCGGCGCAGCCTCCACAAAGTGGATTTCGCTGCCGGACTTGATAAAGGAGCCCTCGCGGCCCATCTTGACCACGGCCACGGAGCACTTTTCGGCAATTATGTCCAGCGCCTCGCGCGGGCCCTTGCCGGTAAAGGCCTGGGCCTCGGTCTCGTTGGCAAAGACTATATCCACATAATTCTCCACTATGTCGTTCAGGAAAGCCAGGTTGCTCTCCACCACATTGTAGCTGGCCATATCCAGCGAGATAATCATATTCTT
>CACXHG010000259.1 GCA_902767355.1 uncultured Bacteroidia bacterium | reverse complement strand
TTGGTGACCTGGGTGCGCGGGTGCAGCAGGCTCGGCGAAAAGAGCGAATAGCCGCGGCGGGGGTCGCCGGCGCCATAGACGATGCGCGGGATCTGGGCCCAGGCCAGGGCGGCGGCGCACATCGGGCAGGGCTCCACCGTGACATACAGCGTGCAGTCGGACAGATATTTGCCGCCAAGATACTCCGTAGCCATGGTGATGGCCTGCATCTCGGCGTGGGCGGTCGGGTCTGTGAGAGTCTCGGTCAGGTTGTGGGCGCGGGCAATCACGCGGCCCCCCGCCACCACCACGGCCCCTATGGGCACCTCGCCGCTCTCCAGAGCCTTGTGCGCCTCATCGAGCGCTATCTGCATATATTGGTTGTCGTCCATACAAGACAAAGATAGTAAAAACGGAATATGGCAGAAATATTTATCTTTGAAACGATAATCGCGTAAATCCAAAATAACCAAAGATATGAAACAGAAAAGAATCCTTATCGGCTGCGCAATTGCAACCTTCGTATTCCTGCTGCTTATATGCTGCACCAAGATGGTGGACAACAGCGAGATAGGCATCAAGTTCCGCAAGTTCTCACTCACCGACCAGGGCGAGCTCTACTCCACTCCTGTGAGCGGTCTTATCTTCTACAACCCCATCACTACCAGCGTGTTCACCTATCCGGTGTATATCCAGCGCGTCGATTACAGCTCGTTTACCGTGACCACCCGAGATGCGGCCGAGTTCCTGATGGACCCTCTGCTGGCCTACCAGCTGCGCCGGGACAAGGCGGCCTACGTGTTCAATAAATACCGCCGCCCGCTGCGCGACATCGAGGCCGGCTATATGCGCACCTGCATCTACGATGCGTACCGTATCTGCGCCAACAACTATACTTCAGACGAGCTGATGGCCAACCGCGCCAAGTTCGAGTCCGAGGTAAGGGCAATGCTGGAGCACAGTCTGAGCAACGAGGGCTTTGTGGTGAGCGAATTCACCTCGCAGATAACCCCGCCGCAGTCGCTCTCGGCAGCCATCGAGGCCAAGAACCAGGCCATCCAGGAGGCTCTCAAGGCAGAGAACCTGGTGAAGCAGGCAGAAGCCAATGCGCAGATAGCGATTGCCAAGGCCAAAGGCGAGGCCGAGGCCACCAAGGTCAAGGCCGATGCAGAAGCCTACTACAACCGTACTATTGCCGCTTCCCTGAGCACGCTGATTATCCAGGAGGACTGGATTGAGAAGTGGAACGGCGAGCTGCCCACAGTCTCCAGCGGCAACTCCGGGATGATGATCAATCTGCCGGCGATAAAATAAACGCCCCGCCACGGCAAACAGAAAGGGCCGCCCCGCAAGGAGCGACCCTTTTCTATGGACGTAACCGTTAAATTACATCATGCCGTCCATGCCTGCGTTCGGGTTGGGCATCATTGCGGGCTTGGCCTCGGGCTTGTCCACGATGGCGCACTCGGTAGCCAGGAACATGCCGGCTACGGAAGCGGCGTTCTCCAGAGCCACGCGGCTTACCTTGGTCGGGTCGATGACACCGGCTGCGAGCAGATTCTCGTAGGTCTCGGTGCGGGCGTTGAAACCGAAGTCCTTCTTGCCCTCTTTAACCTTCTGGACAACTACGCTGCCTTCCAGGCCTGCGTTGGCCACGATGGTGCGCAGGGGCTCCTCGATGGCGCGGGCCACGATGTTGATACCGGTCTGCTCGTCTTCATTGTCGCCTTTGAGCTTCTTCAGAGCCTCGGTAGCACGGATGTAAGCTACGCCGCCGCCGGCCACGATACCCTCTTCAACAGCTGCGCGGGTAGCGTTCAGGGCGTCTTCTACGCGGTCTTTCTTCTCTTTCATCTCAACCTCGCTGGCAGCACCTACATAGAGCACTGCCACACCGCCGGCGAGCTTGCCCAGGCGCTCCTGGAATTTCTCGCGGTCGTAGTCGCTCTTGGTGTTCTCTATCTGGGTGCGGATCTGTGCTGCACGCTGTTTGACGGCTTCCTTGTCGCCGCCGCCATCTACGATGGTAGTGGTGTCCTTGTCGATGGAAACCTTCTCAGCGGTACCCAGCATATTGATGGTGGCATTCTCGAAAGTAACGCCCCTCTCTTCGCTGATAACCTGGCCGCCGGTGAGGATTGCGATATCCTGCAGCATCTCTTTGCGGCGGTCGCCAAAGCCGGGAGCCTTCACTGCAGCCACCTTGATGGTGCCACGCAGCTTGTTCACAACCAGAGTGGTGAGCGCTTCGCCATCGACATCTTCTGCAATGATCAGAAGGGCGCGGCCTTCGCGTGCAACGGGCTCCAGAATCGGCATGAGATCCTTCATTGCAGAGATCTTCTTGTCGGTGATCAGGATGTAAGGGTTCTCCAGAACGGCCTCCATCTTGTCGGGGTTGGTCATGAAGTATGCGGAGATGTAGCCGCGGTCGAACTGCATGCCTTCCACAACCTTGACCTCGGTCTCGGTACCCTTGCCCTCTTCTACGGTAATCACGCCGTCTTTCTTGACTTTGCTCATGGCCTCGGCGATGAGCTTGCCGATGTATTCGTCGTTATTTGCAGAGATGGTGGCAACCTGCTCGATCTTGGCGTAGTCGTCGCCCACGGACTGGCTCTGCTTGTGCAGGTTATCCACGACGGCTGCAACGGCCTTGTCTATGCCGCGCTTGAGGTCCATCGGGTTGGCACCTGCAGTGACATTCTTAAGACCTACGTTGATGATGGCCTGAGCCAAAACGGTAGCGGTGGTGGTACCGTCACCTGCCTGGTCGTTGGTCTTGGAAGCGACCTGCTTTACCATCTGTGCGCCCATGTTCTGGAAGCGGTCTTCCAGCTCGACTTCCTTGGCTACGGTCACGCCGTCCTTGGTAACCTGCGGAGCACCGAATTTCTTGTCGATGATAACGTTGCGGCCTTTGGGACCCAGGGTCACCTTGACTGCATCTGCCAGCGCGTCAGCGCCTTCTTTCATAAGGTTGCGCGCC
>CACXHG010000258.1 GCA_902767355.1 uncultured Bacteroidia bacterium | reverse complement strand
GTCGTATATCCTTACGCAGAACTTGAATAGTCTATGAAGAGAATACTTGCCATAGCGGCTGTGGCCCTGATATGCCTGGGCGCCCGCGCCGACGAGGGTATGTGGCTTATCAATGCCATCAACAAGGCCCTTGAAACGAACATGCACGAACGCGGCCTGCAACTCGATGCCAAAGACATCTACAATGCCGACGCTCCCGGGGCCGCCCTGGCAGATGCGGTAGTTTCGCTGGACTTTGGCTGCAGCGGCAGCATAGTTTCAAACCGGGGCCTGGTCATAACCAATCACCATTGCGCCTACGGCGACGTGCATGCCCTGAGCACGCCGGAGCACAACTGGCTGGAAGATGGTTTCTGGGCCCGCAGCGATGCCGAAGAAATCCCCATCAAGGGTAAGCACATCCAGCTGCTGAAAAAGGTGATCGACGTCACCGAAGAGGCGCAGGCCATCTCCAGCGAGCAGCAGTTGGAAGGCCGCGCGATGGGCTTTCGCAGGCTGAGCCATATCATGGAGAAAAAGTATTCCGAGCAGACTGGCCTGATTGCTTCGCTCAACTCCATGTGGAGCGGCTCAAAGTATTATATGGCTCTTTATCAGGAATATTCCGACATCCGCCTGGTGGCCGCGCCGCCGGTCAGCATCGCAGCCTACGGCGGCGATATAGACAACTGGGAGTGGCCGCAGCACAAGTGCGACTTTGCCCTTTACCGCATCTATACCGCGCCCGACGGGTCGCCGGCCGAATATTCGCCAGAAAATGTCCCTTACAAGCCGTCCAAGGTGCTTCAGATTGCGCCGCAGAGCGTCAAGGTGGGGGATTATACGATGGTGATAGGCTACCCGGGCCGCACCAGCCGCTATTCGTCGTCTTCCAAGATACGCTATGAGAAGGACGTGACGCTGCCGGTGTCAAACGAGGTGCGCCGCCGCCAGATGGACATCATCACCCGCTGGATGAATGCCGACCCCTCAGTGCGCCTGAAGTATTCCAACCGCTTTTTCTCACTGAGCAATGTGCAGGAGTTGCAGGAGGGCGAAGTTATGTGCCTCGACCGCTTTGGCGTGGTGGATGCCAAGAAAGAGCAGGAGAAGCAGCTGCAGGCCTGGATTGAGTCCGATCCTGAGCGCAAGGCCTCCCTGGGCTCGCTGCTGGAGCAGCTGGACAAGACCTACGAGGCAATCGCGCCAGCCGAGAAAAGCCTGGCTTTCTATCGCGAGACCATTATCAGGGGCATCAGGCCGCGACTGGTCGGCACGCGCGTGACCAATCTTGTGCGAGGGAAGAATGCCGCCGAACAGGCGCCGTTCAACCGCAAGGCCCTGGGCGAACATCTGGACGAGATGGATATGAGGGTGGAGAAAGAGCTCTGGCGCTATGGGGCCGAGGTGTTTATGGAGAATGTTGACAGTTGTTTCTGGTCTCCGGTGCAAAAAGCTTTGCATCAGGTTTATGGCCGCAACTACGACGCCATGTGCGACAATCTCTGGGAGCGCAGCTGGCTCACGGATATTGAAGCCCTGCGCAAATATGTCACAACGGATGCCCTCCCCACGGAGGATATGTTTCAGGATACTCTCTATCAATTCCTGATGGATAATAAAATGCCCGAATTCAATGCTGCGATAGACAAGGCCGCAGCCGGCGACAACGTGACCAACCTGGGCCGCAGCTACACCCGTGCCACCTGGCAGATGCTCGAGGAGCAGGGCGTGCCCCAGTATCCCGACGCCAACAGCACCATGCGCATCACCTACGGCACTGTGGGCGGCTACAGCCCGCGCGACGGCGTGAGCTACAGTTGGTTCTCTTCGCCGGCCGGCATACTTCAGAAATACGACCCTGAGCAGTACGATTTCAATCTCAAGCCCGAATGGAAGCAGCTGCTCGAGACCGCCAGGCCTCCGTTTGCCGTCAATTTCCTGACGGACAACGACATCACCGGCGGCAACTCCGGCAGTCCGGTGCTCAATGCCCGCGGCGAGCTGGTGGGCCTTGCCTTCGACGGCAACAAGGAATCGCTGGCGAGCGACGTGTGGTACACTCCCGGCTACAACAAGTGCGTCTGCGTGGATATCCATTTTGTACTCTGGACCCTGCAGCGCTATGCCGGCATGGACCGAATCCTGTCGGAAATGAAATTGCCGCGATAACGTAGCGCGGAACTTTAGAAGACGACCCCGAAATCCTTGCAAAGGGTCTGGGCGCTGAGCCGGCCCGATTGGGCGGCGGGAGGCAGGCCGCCGGAATACAAGGTGCGCTGCCCCGTGAAATAAAGCCCCCGGCTGTAGCGGATGGGAGCGTGGAATGTGCCTCTGCGGGCAGGCCAGTCGCTCATATAGCTGCCTTCAAACGTGTCGCAGTATCTCTCGTAGGTCAGGGGGGTGGCCATGTCGGTCACTTCTATGTTGCCGCGTATCTGGGGGATGACTTCGCTCAAGGCGTCGATAAGGCGCTCTGTCACGGCTTGCTTTTCCCGGGCGTAGCTGCCGTTTTCCTTGGCCTGCTTCCAGAAGCCGTAGCTGTTCCCGTGCAGCAGGCAGGTCAGCACGCAGCCGCCCTGCGGGGCATAGTCCTTCACGCGGGAGTAGTTGTTTACCACCAGGGTGTCATAGCTTCTGCCTGCGGCCTGGAGCGGTTTTTTGAGCACGATCTGCATGGAGCCTGGCCATTGCGCGAGGCTTGTTTTCAGCCCCAGGCCGATATACATGCATTGCGTGGTTTTAAGGCCGGCCCTCATCTTTTCCGCCCATCTGTCCCGGAGCGGCTCGGCAAACAGTTTGTCTATGGCGGTTCGGGCATCTGCGCTGATTATTACGGCGTCGGCTTTGAGTGTTTCCCCGGCAGTTTGCACGGCCCAGCCGTCGCCCTGCTTTTCCACGCGCAGCGCAGGGGTACGATAGCGGATCTCGCCTCCCAGGGCAGCGAAGGTGTCCGCCATATTGCCTGCCATGCGGATGGAGCCGCCCGAAGGGTAGCCGCTGTCGCCGCCG
>CACXHG010000257.1 GCA_902767355.1 uncultured Bacteroidia bacterium | reverse complement strand
TGCCATAACCCACCACAACCTCGGCGCAGGCATAGGAGCAAGGTTCCTGAAAGGCCGCATGAAGATTACTCTAAGTGGCAACGACCTGCTCAATTCGGGGGCGAGCTATTCGATTGCAACAAAAGACGACCACACGGTGCAGACCTGGAGCCCGACCTACGGCCGTTTTTATCTGCTCACGGTATCATTCCGCCTGAACAAACTCCAGCCGAAAACGCAGTTCCAGGGCGAATCATCTACCGGAGCTGTTTTCCGCATGAATCTGAAGGAGAATACCGCTGAGGTCAAAAGATAGGTTTGTGAATGTGCAAATTAAAGAGTACTTTTGCAGACTTATATAAAAAAGAGAAATGACTCCAGTCGTCAGCATCATAATGGGCAGCGTGTCTGATATGCCCGTGGTAAAACTCGCCGCAGATTTTCTGGACGAGATGCAGATTCCCTTCGAGATCAACGCCCTGAGCGCGCACCGCACTCCGGAGCAGGTGGCCGACTTTGCAAAAGGGGCCGCAGCGCGTGGCGTGAAGGTGATTATCGCCGCCGCCGGCGGAGCAGCCCACCTTCCGGGCGTGATTGCCGCCTCCACCACCCTGCCGGTTATCGGCATCCCCGTAAAATCGTCCAACTCCATGGACGGCTGGGATTCGGTGCTGTCTATACTGCAGATGCCCAGCGGCATTCCCGTGGCCACAATGGCGCTTGACGGGGCCAAAAACGCCGCCATCTTCGCCATGCAGATCCTGGCCACAGGCGACCCTGAGATCGCCGGCCGCCTGGCAGCCTTCAAAGCTTCGCTTGCGGGCAAGATTGCCAAGGCCAACGAGGAGCTCAAAAAAATCGAGTACAAGTACAAAACAAACTAAATAATCAAATCTATCATGTCCGAAAAATTGTTTGCCGAATTCCCCCCGGTTTCCACCGAGCAGTGGGAAGAGGTGATAAACAGAGACCTCAAGGGCGCCGACTACGACAAGAAACTTGTCTGGAAGACCCAGGAGGGCTTTAATGTGCGTCCATACTACCGTATGAACGATCTCGACGGCATAGAGTTCAAAAACTCTGCGCCCGGCCAGTTCCCCTTTGTGCGCGGCACAAAGACAGACAACCAGTGGCTTATCCGCCAGGATTACAGCCTCGAAGAAGGTCCCGCAAAGGCCAACGCTCTGGCGCTGGACGGCCTGATGAAGGGTGTCAACTCCCTTGGTTTCAAGGTAGATGCCAAGAAGGGCCTGTCAGAAGAAGAAATGGCCGTTCTGCTCAAGGGCATCAGTATCCCGGCCGTAGAAATCAACTTCACTGGCTGCTGCCCCGGGAAGACCTTCCCCATGATCGAGAGTTTCCTCAAGGTAGCCGCCGCACAGGGCGTAAAGAAAGAGGACATCCGCGCTTCTTTCGATTTCAGCCCCCTGCACAATCTCACTGTCCGCGGCCACTTCTGTGACGATGCCTTTGACAAGCTTGCCGCTTGCGTCAAAGCCGTGGCAGAGTATCCCAACATCCGCGTGATAAACGTCAATGCCTATGACTTCAACAACGCCGGCAGCAGCATCAGCCAGGAGCTTGGCTATGCGATGAGCGTCGGCAGCGAGTATCTCTCAGCCCTGACCGACCGCGGCCTGGCTGCAGAAGAGATTGCAAAGCGCATCAAATTTACCTTTGCCATCAGCGGCAACTATTTCTTCGAGATCGCCAAGTTCCGCGCAGCCCGCGTGCTGTGGGCCAACATCGTGAAGGCTTACGGCGTAGAAGCCCCCGAAGCCCAGAAGATCCAGAGCCACGCCGTGACCAGCGCCTGGAACCAGACAATATATGACTCTTATGTGAATATGCTGCGCGATACCACCGAGGCTATGTCCGCAGCCATTGCAGGCGTGCACTCGATAGAGGTGCTCCCCTTCGACCACCCTTACCGCAAGGCCGGCGAGTTCTCCAACCGCATGGCCCGCAACGTGCAGAGCATCCTCAAGGAAGAGGCTCACTTTGACAAGGTAGTGGACCCCGCCGGCGGCAGCTATTACATCGAGAACCTCACCGCTTCCATCATGAAGTCGGCTTGGGATATCTTCCAGGCAGTGAATGCAGAAGGCGGCTATGTGGCAGCCTTCAAGGCCGGTTTTGTGCAGAAAGCCATCAAGGAAGTTTCTGCAAAGCGCGATTTGAACATCGCCCGCCGCAGGGAGACCATACTGGGCACCAACCAGTATCCTAACTTCCTGGAAAAGGCTTCCGACGAGATCACTCCGGAAATGGTAAAACGCGGCGCTTGCAAGAAGGCCTGCGACTGCACCCCCGAGGCAGAGCCCCTGGAGGCTTACCGCGGCGCACAGGCATTCGAGGCCCTGCGCCTTGCCACCGACCGCAGCGGCAAGCAGCCCATGGCATTCATGCTCACCTTCGGCAACCTGGCCATGTGCCGCGCCCGCGCGCAGTTCAGCTGCAACTTCTTTGCAGTGGCCGGCTTCAAGGTGGTGGACAACAACCGCTTCTCTTCCATAGAAGAAGGCGTCAAGGCCGCCCTGGAGGCCAAGGCCGACATCGTGGTGGCCTGCTCGGCCGACGACGAATATGCCGAGGCCGTGCCTCAGATAGCCGAGGCTATAGGCGATAAGGCCGTGGTAGTTGTGGCCGGCGACCCCGAGTGCCGCCCCGAACTGGAAGCCAAAGGCATTATGAATTACATCAACGTCCGCTGCAACGTGCTTGAGACCCTCAAGGAGTATCAGGCCAAAATGGGTATCAAGGAGCTCTAAATCATCATCACTATGAGACCTAATTTCAAAGATATAGAATACAAGGGTGCAGCGGCCGCAGACTGCGCCTGCACCAAAGGCCAGGAAGAACTCTGGCACACCCCCGAGAAGATAGACGTCAAGTCTCTCTACACCGCAAAGGATCTCGAAGATATGGAGCACCTGAACTATGCTGCAGGTATCGCTCCTTACCTCCGCGGACCTTACTCCACAATGTACGTGATGCGTCCCTGGACCATCCGCCAGTACGCCGGCTTCTCTACCGCAGAGGAGTCCAACGCATTCTACCGCCGCAACCTGGCTTCCGGCCAGAAGGGTCTGTCCGTGGCCTTCGACCTGGCTACCCACCGCGGCTACGACGCAGACCACCCGCGCGTTGTGGGCGACGTCGGCAAGGCCGGTGTGTCCATCTGCTCGGTAGAGGACATGAAGGTGCTCTTCGACCAGATCCCCCTGGGCAAGATGTCCGTCTCAATGACTATGAACGGAGCGGTCCTCCCCATCATGGCATTCTACATCGTGGCAGGCCTCGAACAGGGAGCCAAGCTCGAAGAGATGGCGGGTACCATCCAGAACGACATCCTCAAGGAGTTCATGGTGCGTAACACCTATA
>CACXHG010000256.1 GCA_902767355.1 uncultured Bacteroidia bacterium | reverse complement strand
GACCGCCACATATTCACCGCCCTGGCAGACAAGAACATAAGCGTGTTCCTGGTGAGCCAGTCCGCCTCCGAGACAGGCATCTCCATAGGCGTGAGCAGCGCCGACGCCGCCCTGGCCTGCGAGGTGCTGGCAGAGACCTTTGCGGATTCGATTGCCAGCGGCGCCGTGAACCCAGTGAAGCGCGAAGACGAGCTGGCAGCTGTGGCCATCGTGGGCGAAAACATGAAGCACCACTGCGGTATCGCCGGCAAGCTGTTCAGCACGCTGGGCCGCAACGGCATCAGCATCATCGCCCTGGCGCAGGGGGCGTCGGAGAGCAACATCAGCTTCGTGGTGGAGCGCAAGTTCTTGCGCAAGTCGCTCAACGTCATCCACGACGGCTTCTTCCTCTCTGAATATCAAGAGCTCAACCTGTTCGTGTGCGGCATAGGCACCGTCGGCGGCCAGCTGATAGAGCAGATAGCGGCGCAGCGCGAAAAGCTGATGAGCGAGAACAACCTCAAAATCAATATCGTGGGCATCGCCCGCAGCACCAAGGGCATCTTTGACCGGGGCGGCGTGCCCCTGGACTCCTGGCGGCAGGCTCTGGCCGCCGGCAAGGATATCGACCCCGCCCGGCTGCGCGACGAGGTTGTCGGCATGAACATCTTCAACAGCGTGTTTGTGGACTGCACCGCCAGTGCAGAAATCGCCGCGCTCTACGAAGACTTCTTCAACCACGGCATCAATGTGGTGGCCGCCAACAAGATAGCCGCCTCGTCCGACTATGAGATCTATCACCGCCTCAAAGAGACTGCAAAGAGCCGCGGCGTCAAGTATCTGTTCGAGGCCAACGTGGGCGCCGGCCTGCCCATCATCAACACCATAGGCAGCCTGCGCAAGAGCGGCGACCGCATCCAGAAGATAGAGGCGGTACTCTCCGGCACCCTGAACTTCATTTTCAACACCATCTCGGCAGAAATCCCGTTCAGCGAAGCGGTGCGCATGGCCAAAGAGCAGGGCTACAGCGAGCCCGACCCGCGCATCGACCTCTCCGGAACAGATGTGATACGCAAGCTGGTGATCCTCTCCCGCGAAGCCGGCTACGAGGTGAACCAGGAAGATGTGCAGGCGAACCTGTTCATCCCGCGCGAGTTTTTCCACTGCAGCCTGGACGAATTCTGGCAGAAGCTTCCCAGCCTGGACGCCGACTTTGAAGCGCGCCGGCAGGCCCTGGAGGCCGAGGGCAAGCGCTGGCGTTTCGTGGCGCTGATGGAAGAGGGCCGCTGCAGCGTGGGCCTGCGCACCGTAGAGAGCAACAATTCTCTCTACGTGCTGGACGGCAGCAACAACATAGTGCTGCTCACCACGGAGCGCTACCACAACCACCCCATGCTGATACAGGGCTACGGCGCCGGAGCAGACGTCACCGCCGCCGGCGTATTCGCAGACATCATCTCCATCGCCAACGTATAGCCAGCCGACTGCAGGCAAACAAAATACCCCCGACCGCTTCCGGCCGGGGGCATTTTATTTAAGCTGACTGCTGAGTTATTTGGTAACGATCACAGCCACGCGGTTCTCTTCGCGCTTGTCGCTCACCTTCTCGGTGTCGCCGAAGAACTTCACGTTGATGCGGCTGTCTTCGATGCCGGCAGCCTTGAGAGCCTTGGCAACGTTGTTGGCGCGCTTCTCGGAGAGTTTCATGTTGGACTTGGGAGTACCGGTCTCCTTGTCTGCATAGCCGCAGATGGTCACGGTAGCCTCGGGATACTCCCAGAGGACGCCGATGATGTGGTCGAGCTTGGAAGTCTCAGCCTTGCGGATGTTGCTGTTGCCGATGGTGAAGTAAACGTTCTCCTCGGCAGCGCGGGCAGCGGCACGGGCAGCGGCAGCCTTCTCGGCAGCGGCTTTCTCGGCAGCGATGCGAGCCTCTTCGGCAGCCTTCTGGGCAGCCAGACGCTCCTGCTCTGCTTTCTCCTTAGCCAGACGGGCAGCCTCTTTGCGGGCAGCCTCTTCTGCAGCCAGGCGTGCAGCCTCAGCGGCAGCGGCAGCCTCGGCAGCGGCAATGGCAGCAGCCTTGCGAGCCTTGTGGGCGCCGATGTTGAACTTGAGACCGATCAGGGCAGCGATGTTCTGGTCGAAGGGATAACCCTGGCCTTCGCGGTCTGCGAGGGTGTTGAACTTGTCAAACATGTTGTTGTCCTGGCACTCGAGAGTCAGGTCGATGAGGTCGTTGAGACGGATGTCGAAACCTGCACCGCCGCGGATAGCCACACCCAGGAGGTTGGGCTGCTCGTTGGCAGCGAAACGGTAGTTACCGCCTGCACCCAGGAAGATGTACGGGTTCAGGAGACGGTTGCTGCGATAGCGGAAGATGTTGCAGATGTCGAAGGTTGCATCCAGGGCAGCCTGTGCATAGTTGAACACGCCTACGATAGTGTTATCTACAGGAGTAGGATAGTTGCCATAGAGACCGCTCAGAGCCAGACGCAGACCGAACACGGGAGTGATGTCGTAACCTGCGGTGAGCTGGATGTTGGGATAATTGAGGTGCTCCAGAGGTTTGAGGCCCCACTGATTGCTGGTAGTATAGTTCACACCAGCCTGAGCGCCAAGATAGAAACCAGGATAGAAAACATCCTGAGCGCTTGCCGACAGAGTCAGCAGCGCTGCTGCAATAATTGCAAATACTTTTTTCATGATATTAACTTAAATGACTAAAAAATTGTCTGTTAAGGGCGCAAATATACACAAAATCTTTTATATTCGATTCAGTTGGCAATAGCATTCTTAATCGTATCCACTATATAGCGCACGTCGTCGTCGCTCACATAGGGGCCGGAAGGCAGGCACATGCCCACTTTGAATACAGCTTCCGACACGCCGTTGGTGTAGGCCGGGCAGCCCGCAAACACGGGGTGCAGGTGCAGCGGTTTCCACACCGGACGCACTTCTATGCCGGCAGCATCCATCATCAGGCGCAGGGCCTCCACATTGTCGTTGGGCTGGGAATCGAGGCGTATTGCCCCCTCGTAGGCCCTCTCCTGCCCCACGATTCTGAGCTCGGGATCCAGGCAGATAGTGCACAGCCAGTAATTGGAGTCGAACTGTCCGCTTGCAGGCTGGGTATGTACCTTTATGCCGGGCACATCGTCCAGCAGCTGCTCATACAGCTTCTGGACGTGCTTGTGGTGGGCGATATTGCTCTCGAGCACACTCATCTGGCCGCGGCCTATGCCGGCGCAGATATTGGAGAGGCGGTAGTTGTAGCCTATGTTTTCGTGCTGGTAGAAGGGGAAATTCTCGCGGGCCTGGGTGGCAAAGCACAGGGCTTTTTTCTTGGTCTGCTCATCGGGGCAGATGAGCGCTCCGCCGCCGGATGTGGTGATCATTTTGTTGCCGTTGAAGCTGAGCACGCCAAAGCGGCCGATGGTACCCAGGTTATGGCCATTGAACTTTGAGCCGAGGCTTTCTGCTGTGTCCTCTACCAGGGTGATGTCATATTTCTTTGCGATGGCTGCAATCTTATCTACCTGATAGGGCATGCCATATAAAGACACGGGCACGATGGCCTTGGGCTTTTTGCCCGTCTTGGCAATACGGTCTTTGATAGCCTGTTCCAGCAGGTCGGGGTCGATATTCCAGGTGCCGGGCTCGGAGTCCACAAAGACCGGGGTCGCCCCAAGATATTTCACTGGGTTGGCGGTGGCGCAGAAAGTGAACGACTGGGCTATGACCTCATCGCCGGGGCCCACGCCCGACAGAAGCAGCGCCAGATGGACGGCCGCGGTGCCGGACACAAGCGCCAGGACCTCTTTTTCCCCACCCAGATAGCGCTTCAGATCTGCCTCAAATCCATCCACATTCGCTCCCAGCGGAGCCACCCACTTGGTGTCGAAGGCCTCCTGGATGTATTTCTGTTCAGCCCCGCTATCGCTCATCTTGGCTAGGCAGAGGTGTATTCTTTTCTTTCCTGACATTCCGATTTTTCTTACAAGAGCGTAAATGTAGCAATTTTGGCGGAATTAGGGCCGTTTTTGGCTCAAATATGCAGGATATAGACGTTTGCCTCTTTCTGTTTGAAGCCTATTCAGTTCGACAATCTTCATACGTTCTATTCGGCACCGTAGAATTGTGCACTATAGAATGAGATGTAAGCGTTTGAACTGCTCGCAGTACTGGTTACATTATAGACAATTCTATAGAATTTGCCGGCCCAGCTGGTATTGTCTTCTTTTTCAAAAGTGACAGTGGCGCCTACTATGCCTGTCGTGAAGCTCTTTGTGGCAATTGGATTGCTTCCGCTTGCAGCATCGGCAGCCGAATTATGTATTGAAATTGTCAAAGAATTTACTGCAAGACCATCGTGTGCGCCGCCTGAGCCGACTGTTATCCTGCTGACATTCCCTTCGATAGCAGTTGTGCTATAGATGGGGCGGTCTACATTTGTGATACTTTTTCCGCCGACTCTCCAAGGATTCATAGTTGTATTAGCCATCACTTTCCAGTCAATGCCATCCTGGGTAACATCGGATGCTGTTGCATATGCATTGCCGCTAGACGTAACAGTGCCGTCAAGGGTGTACAAGAGCTGAATCGCCTGCTGCGTGCAAGTAATATCGGTATATGCACCTTTATACTTTACTCTGAGCACCATAACCTTGTCTTCAGTACCGGTGTTGGTCTCCTTTGGATAGACACTTACTTTAGTACCGCCAGAGGTGGCTTTGTGCCAGTCTTCAGAAACTCCGGAGATAATATCCAAAGTATGGCTTCCGCCACTGGAGGTCACGGTAAACCGCCTGAGGTCAGTCTCATCCCAAGCCCAGATACTCGATTCGGGTTCAACCTTGATGTAGGCGACGAGCATAAAGAGCACCATACCGTTGTCGTAGCCAAAGCTATATCCGGAGATGTCCAGGGTCTGACCTTCAAAGGCGCTCAAATCGCCAAAAATATACAGCACTTTACCG
>CACXHG010000255.1 GCA_902767355.1 uncultured Bacteroidia bacterium | reverse complement strand
TGCTTCTCCGCTTGAAGGCTTTGCCTGTGTCAGTACGACGACGGCGGCGACGCCTGCATCGACGCTAGTCACGGTGATGTTGGCCACGCGGGCCTCATCGCCCTCGTTTGCAGAGAATGTCACGTTCACGGTGGCGTCGCCCTCGCCGGAAGCCGGGCTCACTGTGAAGTCGGCGTTGTCGCTGCTGATGGTCCAGGCCGCATTGGCCTTGATGGTGAAGCTTGCAGAAGTCTCATCGGCCTTGGCCTTAATGCTCGCCGGGCTCACGTTGCAGAACTTTGCGTCGGGGTCGGCCGGAGCGATGTCGGTGGCCAAGATACTGATAAACTTGCCCTTGCTGGCAAGACCTAGGAAATAGCCGGATACTGTTATTTCCTGACCCTCATAAGAATCGGCCCCGAGCTCCGGAAGCGGGCCTGAGATAGAGCCTTGTTTAGTGTCGGCATCCACACCGGGGATGGCCAGGTTGTAGTAACCCTTTTCCTTGTCAATAGTGAGTGTACCGGTGAGTTTAATATATTCGGTCACAGACGACTCGTAGCTTGTCGCAATGGAAGTCAGATCCTTGGCTTCGGGATAGGTATAGTCGCTGGAAGAAAGTTTGGTGACAGTGGCCTTTACCATCTCCGGCACGCCATTGTAGCTCTTCTTGGTAGCCTCTACCTTAACCTTGTCGCCAATTGCGACAGCGGGAACCGTCTCGCCGGTTTTGCTGTCAAAATAGATATAAGCATTGCTGGTAGCGTCGGCAACCACCAGACCCATGGTGGAGATGCCGGCGACTACAGCCTCTTCTATCACGACACCAGTGTTGTCGGCAAGTGCGATTGCTTCTGTTACCGTGGCAGTGACGGTCTCGGTCGGGCCGCCGGTAGAGCCATTGAGCGAATACAGATAGCCTCCGTTATTTTCGGGCGTATCGCCGTGATAATTCATCAGTTCCGCATAGATTACAACATCATCCCCCACCTTGATGTCGGTCTGGCCGGCCACGAACTTGTCGCCGCCGAGATAATCGAGGTTGTAGAGAGTGAATTGCTCCGAGCCGGTGGCCTTGCCGTCGTCCGAGATACTGAAGCGGGCGTTGCCATAGGTTCGCCCATCCGATACGTTATAAGTGTAGTCCTGATCAATGGCCGATACCTTACCTCTCACATAGTACGGGCCTACTTTGTCAAAAGTTTTATTGTCTGTCCAGCTAAGGTTCTTGACTGCCTGGAAGGCCGCTGCCACATTGTAGGGCGATGCCTGTGAACCGTCGCCCTCCGGAGTGCCGGGAACGACATCCTCACCTCCGGTGAACGACTCGATGATGGCGTTCACGACCTCGTGCTGGCTCTTGCTGCTGTAGAACTCATACTGGCCCTGGAGGGTTATGGTGCCGCCATTTTTGATCTTGTCGGCCCACTGCGCCTTGCTGGCATCGGACACGGAATAGACATAGATCTTGCCGCTGGCGTCGGTCAGATCGAAACTGCAGTACTGGGAGTTGAAGCCGCTCACAGTGCCGGTGAGGCGGTAGTATGTGGCCTTGTCGGCCTTGTTTATGAATTCCGCCACGGTCAGGGCGGTCACCCCGTCGGAATCACCGTCGGGTCCTTCCTGCACAATGGTCAGCATGGCGGTGGCGACGCCGGTATAGAACTCAACGGAAGCCGTGCGGTTGGAGCCGGTGTTTTCGGTCACGGTCACGGTTATCTCGGTGGGCGTCTTGGAGGCCTTGCCGTTGCCCGGCTCGGCCACAATCCAGTCGGGGGTATTGCCCACGAAGCGCATTCCCCAGTCGCGGTTGGACAGGACTTTTACCTTGACGGAAGTTTTGTCTTTGGCAAGTGTCAGTGTGCTCTCCCCCTCAATCGTGATCGAGGGGTCTTCAACTTTCTCGGCGCAGGATACCAGCGCTGTCATGGCCATCAATCCTGCCAGAACGGATAATAACTTAAATGATCTCATACTCTATTTATTGATTTTAATATTCGGTCAGACTTCAAAAATAGCAAAAAACTTTCTTTATCTTTGTGCTATGGCAAAGAAAATATCAGATAAAATCACTTGGGTCGGCAAGACCGACTGGGAACTGAAGATGTTCCACGGCAACGAACTGTCCACCAGACGCGGTTCCAGCTACAATTCCTACCTGCTGAGCGGCGAGAGCAAAACCGTTTTGCTGGACACCGTGTGGGGCCCTTACGACAAGGAATTCGTTTCGCGCCTGAAAGAAGAAATCCCCCTGAACGAAATAGACGCGATAGTGATGCAGCACAACGAGAGCGACCACTCCGGCGCTTTGCGCGAATTGCTGCGGGAGATTCCCGGCACGCCAGTGTATTGCACCGCCAAGGGCGAGGCCATCCTGCGCGGCCACTATCACCAGGATTGGAACTATGTCAAGGTCAAGACCGGCGACACCCTGGATTTGGGCGGCGGCGAGAGCCTGACCTTCATCGAAGCGCCCATGCTGCACTGGCCGGACACCATGTTCAGCTACTACAACGGCTGCGGCGGCGTGCTCTTCTCCAACGACGGCTTTGGTCAGCACTATGCCAGCGAGAGCCTCTTCAACGACGAGGTGCCCGAAGGCGAGATGATGCGCGAGGCGGAGAAATATTTCGCCAACATCCTGGCGCCCTTCTGCCCCATGGTCACCCGCAAGGTCAAGGAAATCCTGGCCATGAACCTGCCGCTGGCAATGATATGCCCCAGCCACGGCGTCATCTGGCGCAAAAACCCGGAAAAGATTGTGGAGCAATACCTTACCTGGGCCGACGCCTATGCCGAGAACCAGATCACGATAGTCTATGACACCATGTGGAACTCCACCCGCCTGATGGCCGAGGCCATCGCGCGCGGCATCCGACAGGCAGATCCTTCGGTGACAGTCAAGCTGTTCAACGCCGCCAAATTCGACAAGAACAACATCCTCACCGAGGTCTTCCACTCCAAGGCCCTGCTGCTGGGCAGCCCCACCATCAACAACGGCTATTCCTATGCCGTAGCCGGCCTTCTGGAGATGCTCAAGGGCATGAAACTCAAGAAGAAACGCGCCGCCGCCTTCGGCAGCTACGGCTGGAGCGGCGAGGCCGTCAAACTGCTGGGCGAGCACCTTGCCGGCGCCGGCTTTGCGCTGGTAGACGACGGGCTGCGCCTGCCCTGGGTGCCCGACGAAACCGCCCTGGCCGCCTGCGAGCAGTATGGCCGCGATTTTGTGGCTAAACTCGCCTGACAAACGAACAACCCAAAAAAGAAACTACCGATATGAAAAAGTACGTATGCAATGTATGCGGATACGAATATGATCCGCAGGCCGGCGATCCCGACAGCGGCATCGCACCCGGCACCGCCTTCGAAGACATCCCCGCCGACTGGGTCTGCCCCGTCTGCGGCGTCGGCAAAGAAGACTTCACCGCAGTGGAGTAAACTCCCGCCTTACAGCAGATACCTCAACCCGACGGTGAGATTCAGGGAACTGAGGCTCTCGAAGCTGCCGTATTCGAGTTTGACATCCTCGGACATGCCGTTTTCGTCGGTCCTGCGGTAAGACGAGAGCGTACCTCTGAACAGAGTCAGCGCAGGGCCGATGGACAGGCGGTCCGACAGGCCGAAGTCATAGCCGATTTCGGCGTACTGGCCCAGTGTCCATCCTTTCACGGTAGAGGGATCGACAGCAATCGCGGCGTCTTTGAAACCGCAGTAGCCTATGCCGTAAGACAGCAGAAAGGCGTTCTTGCCGGAAGCATTCAGCCACCTGTAGGTCACGAACGGACCGGCAAAGCAGATGTCGATTATGTCCTGTATCTTCCCGCTGGCAGTTTCGCCGGTATCGAAGGTGATGGTACCGGTGGCGCTGCTGGAGGTGTGGATGTTGTTGTACCTCGCTCCGACGCCTAAAGCCTCGGAGAAGAAATATGTTACATCGGCCCCGTAGGTGTAGCCGGCTTTAAGGTTTTTGAGATATGCCCTGGTGTCGGGTGAAGCGTCGGAAGGCAGTTTACCAAAGCGGTACACACCGCCGCCCTGGACAGCCACGCGCAGTCTGGGCGCCCTCTGCCCCACCGTCGCATCGGATGTAACTATTGTCTGTGCCCCAAGGCCGAACGAAACGGCCAGCAGGCTGATTATCAGCAGATAGATTTTTTTCATATCAAAAGTTGTTTATTCAGATTTGACCGATTCATATTCTCCACGCCCGTACGATGCCGGAACAAGCTCCAGCAGGGGCCGCCCTACAAAGGCGCCCATGGTGACGGCGCAGCGCACATAGTATTCCTTGCCCAGCTCCAGCTTGAGGGGAATGGAAGACCTGGCTTCTGTCTTGGCCCAGATTTCCACCTCGGAAGCCTCGTAAACCTTGACCTCCGCCCGGGAATTGGCTTTCGCCCTGTAAACCCCGGTATCGCCCACGTGGACATCATAGTTCACCAGCGGGCCGATGCCTGAGTTTCTATAAAAATATATTATCGCACAGTCGGGATGCTCGCTCTTTTGGATTGAAACGGGCTCCACTACAAGGCTAGAAGGGTCGGCAGACCAGAAAACATCGGCCTCTATGCGGTGAATCGTGCTCCTGCCGTCCGGGCGCAGATGTTTGGTGATGCGCAGCACATTGCCGCCGGCCTGGAGGGCCTGCGCCTTTGCCAGATCCAGGACAGCCTCGTAAGAACCGTTTTTGGTGGCAGTAAAACCTGTGTCGCCCACCTTGACAGTGCCCAGGAAAGCAAGTCCCGAAGGCTCCGGAGAATACTGGTCAAGCACGGTGACTTCTGTCTCGGGCCCAAGCGGAGCGCGAGCTGAGGAAAGACTCGATGTCACCTTGGGCGAGCAGCCGCCGAGCAGCATAAGCCCAAGGATAATGGCAAATAAGTGTTGTTTCATTATTTATTGACTTTTATGTAACCGTCGGAAAGGGCCTTCTGGGTGAGGCGGGAGATGCGGGTCTCGATCTCGGGGTGGGAAGAAAAGAGCTGGTTCACGGCGCTTGTCTGCACGGCGCCGGAGGCGTTCTTGAGGGCCAGCATCTTCCTGAAGCCCTGGATCATCACTGCCGGATTCTTGCCGTGGGCCCGGAGAAAATCGTAGCCATAGTCGTCGGCCGCCATCTCCTGCTTCTTGGAGTAGCGGGCGTTCAGGGCAGCCTCGCCCAGAGCACCCAGCTGCGAATCGGTTAGGGTCGCAATGGTCTGGCTGGTAGAGGCCAGGCCGTCCAGCACAGCGCTGGTAAGGTAGGCGTTCTGCATCTCTTTCTTGGAGTGCTTGAGGGCGACGTGGCCTATCTCGTGGCCTATCACGCCCAGCACTTCGTCGTCTGTCATCAGGTCCATCAGGCCGGTATATACCCTCACGCTGCCGTCGGCGCAGGCGAAGGCATTGATCTGGTTGACCTCATATACCTTGAAGTTCAGGGGCACCCCGTCCACATCGGTCAGGCCTTTGGTAAGGTTTGCCAGACGCTTGGAATAAGTGCTGTTAGAAGGGCTTATCCTGCTGGAAGCGTCGAGCTTGATAATATACTGACGCATGTATGCCTGCACCTGCTCGTCGGTGATGGAGGCCGCCGTGGCTGCCTTGGCCGCCCCGGACATAAGGTGTGCTGCGTCCAGATTGGCCAGCACGCTGCAGGAGGTGGTCATTATCGCCACCGAAAGAAGAATGATAATTCGTTTCATAGCACTAAGGTAAGGAATTATTGTACTTTTTGGCAAATATTCTTACATTTCGGAATCGAAACCAAAACTAAATCCATCATCAACTATGAAAGGTATAGGCATCATCGGGTGCGGCAAGATCTCTCAGGTACGCCACATCCCTGAGTATCACTCCAATCCCAACGCACAGATTATCGGCTACTTTGACCTGGCTCCGGAGCGGGCTGCGCAGATGGCGGCAAAATACGGCGGGCAGGTGTTCGACAGCATCGAGGCCCTGCTGGCCGACCCCAGAATCGACGCCGTGAGCGTGTGCGTGGCCAACAACATGCACGCCGACGTGACCATCGCCGCCCTCAAGGCCGGCAAACACGTGCTCTGCGAGAAGCCCATGGCCACCAACATAGAAGACTGCGAGCGCATGGTGGCGGCCGCCAAGCAATACGGCAAGGCCCTGATGATAGGCCAGAACCAGCGTTTTGCACTGGCGCATGCCGAGGCCCGCAAACTCATAAAAGAGGGTGCGATAGGCCGCGTGGTCTCTTTCCGCACCACCTTCGGCCATTCCGGCCCCGAGACCTGGAGCATCACCCCCGGCCCCGGCACCTGGTTTTTCGACAAGAAGGCTGCGGTGATGGGCGTGCTGGCCGACCTGGGAATCCACAAGACCGACCTGATCCAATACATTCTGGATGACACCATTACGTCCGTAACCGCCAAGATTTCCACCATAGATAAAAAGTATGCCGACGGCAGCCCCATAGGCGTGGACGACAACGCCATCTGCATCTTTGAGATGGCCGGCGGCGCCGTGGGCACCATGACCGCCAGCTGGACTTTCTACGGCCAGGAAGACAACAGCACCATTATCTACGGCACCGAGGGCATCATCCGCATCTACGACGACCCCGCCTGCTCGCTCAAGCTCATACACCGCGACGGCAGCGTGAAGATGATAGACATAGACCGCATCCAGACCAACGACAACCAGACCAAGAGCGGCGTGATGGACGCCTTCGTGGATGCCCTGGAGCGCGGCGAGCAGCCGCCGGTAAGCGGCGAGGAGGTCCTCACCGCCATGCGGGCCATCTTCGGCGCCCTTGACTCCAGCGAAAAAGGTTGCCGCGTAGAAGTTAACCGCTAAACAATTTTTAATAATTTCCGTTAGGTTTTGCACTAATTTTCATTTTGTTACTATATTTATAAAATTTTTGTAAGTATAGTACGATGAAAAGATTACTTTTGTTTCTCTGCGCGACATTCGTTCTGGTCTCTTGCCAGGGCAATGTCGGCAGGAAGTTGGCCGCTGGCGGCAGCCAGGACAGCGCCCGCGCCGCAAATTTCGATAAGACCTACCCGATAGTGGATTCCCTGCTGAGGGTGATGACCCTGGACGAGAAAATCGGCCAGCTGGTGCTCTACACCTCCGACTGGGACGTGACCGGCCCGAGCATACGCGACGGCTATGTAGATGATATCCGCGCCGGCCGCTGCGGCAACATTTTCAATGCCTATACGGCAGAATACACCCGCAAGCTGCAGGAAATCGCCGTGAACGAAACCCGCCTGGGCATCCCCCTGCTCTTCGGCTACGACGTAATTCACGGCTTTCGGACCATCTTCCCCATCAACCTGGGTATCAGCGCCAGCTGGGATCCGGAGCTGATCCAGGAGAGCGCCCGCATCGCCGCCCGCGAAGCTGCCGCCGCCGGTCTGCACTGGACCTATTCTCCCATGTGCGACATAAGCGTGGAGCCCCGCTGGGGCCGCATCAGCGAGGGTGCCGGAGAGGATGCCTTCCTGGGCAGCGCCATCTCCCGGGCAATGGTCTATGGCTACCAGGGCAGCGACCTCGAAGACCCCATGACCATCGCCGCCTGCGTGAAGCATTTTGCAGCCTACGGCGCGCCCCAGGCCGGCCGCGACTATAACACCGTGGATATGAGCGAGCGCTGGCTGCGCGAGTTCTATCTGCCGCCCTACAAGGCGGCCGTGGATGCCGGCGCGCAGACCGTGATGGCCTCCTTCAACGAGCTGGACGGCATCCCCGCCACTGCCAACGCCCACCTGCTCACCGAAATCCTGCGCGACGAGTGGGGCTTCGACGGCTTTGTGGTGAGCGACTACACCGGCATCATGGAGATGATAAACCATGGCACTTCTTTAGACCTGAAAGACGCCAGCGTCCAGGCCCTGAAGGCCGGCAACGACATGGACATGCAGAGCGGCGGCTACTCCGAGCACCTCAAGAAAGCTGTGGAAGAAGGCCTTGTGAGCCAGAAGACCATAGACGAGGCCGTGCGCCGCGTGCTCACCGTGAAGGCCCGCCTGGGCCTGTTCGATGACCCTTATAGATACTGCGACCCCGAGCGCGAAAAGGCCGAAACCATGACCGCAGAAAACCTGGCTACCGCGAAAAAACTGGCCGAGGAGAGCTGCGTGCTGCTCAAGAACGATAACGACTGCCTGCCGCTGGCAAAAGGCGGCCGCGTGGCTGTCATCGGCCCCCTGGCAGAGAGTGCCGACGACCTTCTCGGCTCCTGGCGCGGTGCCGGACAGGTAGAAGGCGTAAAGAACATCAAAGAAGCCATAGCAGACTATGCCACAGTGGTTTATGCCAAGGGTTGCGAGCTGAGCGGCAGCGACCGCAGCGGCTTTGCCCAGGCCGTGGCAGCCGCCCGCGGTGCCAATGCTGTGGTGATGGTGTTGGGCGAATCCTGCGACTGGAGCGGCGAGGCCGCCAGCCGCACCAGCATACGCCTGCCCGAAATCCAGACGGAGCTGCTCAAGGCAATCGTCAACACCGGCAAACCTGTCACCCTGGTGCTGCTTAACGGCCGCCCGCTTGATATCAGCGAAGAGAGTGGGCTTGCAAGCTCCATCCTCGAGGCCTGGTTCCCCGGGACCATGGGCGCCGAGGCCGTTGCCAGCCTGCTCTTTGGCGACGCCTCTCCCAGCGGCCGCCTGAGCGTGACCTTCCCCCGCAACATAGGGCAGGTACCTATCTATCACTATGCAAAGATGACCGGCCGCCCCTATGTGCACCCCGGCGCCAAATTCGAGAGCCGCTATCTCGACTGCGAGAACGAGCCGCTCTATCCCTTCGGCTACGGCCTGACCTACACTACTTTCAGCTATTCCAAGCCCACTCTGAGCGCCACTGAATTCGGCCCCAAGGGCAGCCTGAGCGCCACCGTCACAGTGACCAACACAGGCGCGCGCCCCGGCACCGAGACCGTACAGATGTACATCCGCGACCTTGTGGGCAGCGTCACCCGCCCCGTAAGGCAGCTCAAAGGCTTCGAGCGCGTGAGTCTTGCTCCCGGCGAGAGCCGCCAGGTGAGCTTCGAGATTACCCCGGAGCTTATCTCGTTCTGGCGCAGGGATCTCACTTTCGGCCCCGAGGCCGGCGATTTCCAGCTTTTCATAGGCGCCGACGCCGCCTGCAACGACCCCGTAACATTCAGCTATACAGATCGATGAAAGCTTCCCTATACAGCCTGGCGCTGGCACTTGTGCTGGCCCTGACATCGGCAGGCTGCACGCCAAAAGCCGAAAGCGACGAAGCCCTGCTGGATAAAATCGAGCAGGCCACCATCAAATATTTCACCGAATTCGCAGAGCCCAACACCGGCATGGCCCGCGAGCGCAACGAGGACGTCCACGGCAACATCGTGACCACCGGCGGCACCGGCTTCGGGATGATGGCCATTATCGCCGGCGCCGAGCGCGGCTACTTCCCCCGCGAAGAGGGCGAGCAGCGCCTGGAAAAGATTATCGGCAGCCTGGAGCGCCTGGAGCGCTTTCACGGCGCATGGGCCCATTGGTACGACGGCGACAGCGGCCAGGCCTACCCCTTCAGCCGCTATGACGACGGCGGCGACCTGGTAGAGACGGCCTTTCTGACCGCCGGCATACTCACCACCCGCCAGTGGACATCCAGCGAAAGCCTTCGCAGCCGCTGCGACAGCCTCTGGCGAGGCATAGAGTGGAACTGGTACACCCAGGCCACCGACAGCCTCTACTGGCACTGGTCCAAGAACTACGACTTCAAGATGAACCACCGCATCCGCGGCTATGACGAGACGCTTATAACCTACATCCTGGCAGCGTCTTCGCCCACCTACCCCATCAGCAAAGAGTGCTACGAGGCCTCTTACAAGACCAGCTCTTATTATTATAACGGCAAAGAGTACTACGGCATACCGCTGACCATAGGCATGGACTACGGCGGGCCGCTCTTCTTCACCCACTATTCCTTCCTGGGCCTGGACCCCCGCGGCCTTTCCGACGGCCACACCGACTACTACGAGCGCAACCGCAACCACTGCCTGATTCACCGCGCCTACGCGATGGACCACCCCGAAAAGCAGCTGGGCGAGGACTTCTGGGGCTTTACCAGCAGCGACGACGCCCTGCTGGGCTATGCCGGCCACTATCCCGGCACGCCCGAGGAGAACGGCACCGTGAGCCCCACCGCCGCCATTTCCTCGATAGTTTATACGCCCGAAGAGAGCATGGCCGTGATACGCAGGCTCTTCAAGGACCCGCGCACCTGGGGCCCCTACGGCTTTTACGACGCCGTCAACTACACCCTTCCGGAAGAGCAGCAGGTGCTGGAGCACTATCTGGCCATAGACCAGGGCCCCGAAGCGGTGATGATAGAGAATTACCGCAGCGGCCTTATCTGGGACCTGTTCGGCAGCTGCCCCGAAATCCAGACCGGACTTGACAAACTCGGTTTTTACTACAACAACGACTAATATTAAACCTGTCAAATGAAAAGAATTCTCCTTACAACACTTATGATACTGGGGTTTGCGCTGGGTGCGCAGGCACAGTATCTGGTCAGGGGCGTCATCGCAGACGAGCTGGGGCCGGTTATCGGCGCCACCGTGATGGAGGCCGGCACATCCAACGGCACCTCCACCGACTTTGACGGCAGCTTCACCCTCACAGTGTCGGGGCCCGAAGCTCCGGTGGAGGTCAGCTGCATCGGCTATGCCAGCCAGACCTTCGCCGCCAAGGACTTCCCCGCCAACATCCTTCTCAAAGAGGACGTCAATTTCCTGGACGAAGTCGTGGTCGTGGGCTACGGCACCCAGAAGTCCAAGGACCTCACGGCGCCCATCGTGACCGTCAAGGGCGGCGAGCTTGCAAAACAGGTTTCAGCCAACCCCATGAGTGCACTGCAGGGTATGATGAGCGGCGTTCAGGTGATTCAGAGCGGCGCCCCCGGCGCCGGTCCGG
The DNA here is from genome assembly GCA_902767355.1 of uncultured Bacteroidia bacterium. Classification (GTDB taxonomy): domain Bacteria; phylum Bacteroidota; class Bacteroidia; order Bacteroidales; family UBA932; genus Equibacterium. Next base: position 6,348 of record CACXHG010000255.1, on the reverse strand, counting down.
CCGTTAAAATCCGCGGCGTGGGCTCAATCGGCGACTATGCCAACCCGCTCTATGTTGTGGACGGCGTGTTCGTGGACAACATCGACTTCCTCTCCGGAAATGACATCGAATCGCTCACCGTGCTCAAGGACGCCTCGGCGTCTGCCATCTACGGCGTACGCGCCGCCAACGGCGTGGTGCTGGTGACCACCCGCAAGGGAACTCACGGACACGTGAACGTGGCCTACGAGGGCTATGCCGGCGTGCAGACACCCACCCACATCATGAAACTCACCAACACGGAGCAGTATGTCCAGCTTATGAACGAGGCCAACGCAAACACCATTGGTTATACTCCCGTCAGCGCAGCCGACTATCCCGGCGACACCGACTGGTATGCTTCTCTGGTTCATCCCGCCCTGACCCACAGCCACTCGCTGGACCTTTCGGGTGCCAACGAGGGCACCAATTACTCCGTCGGCCTGAGTTATTTCTATCAGGACGGTATCATGAACTACGCCAAGAACGACTACAACCGTCTGAACTTCCGCTTCCGGCTGGACCAGAAAACCACCGACTGGCTCACTGTCGGGGTCAACAATGTGCTGTCCCGCTCATGGCAGAACAATGCCGACTCAGGCGTTTACTCTCAGGCATTCGTGAATCCTCCGGTGTATAACATTTACAACGAAGCCAATGCGGTCGCCTACCCGGAGAAGTTTGACTCTCCCCAGCTCTACGGCTTCCCCAACGCCTATGGCAATCCCGTGGCCAATGCGTTTTACCACCGCAGCCGCGGCACCGGCCTCAAGGACGTCTTCTCCGTATATGCCGATTTCACGATTATCCCGGACGTTCTGAAGTTCAAGACCTCGTACAACCTCGATTTCGACTTCTACGACAATCAGAATTACACTCCTGAAAACTATGTCGGAGGCAGCCAGGGGTCCAATATCAGCAGCCTTAGCAAGACTTTCGGATATGCCTTATATCAGATTTTGGACAACGTCCTCACCTACAACGGAAGCAAGGGGCTCAACTCCTGGTCGGTGATGTTGGGCCAGTCCACCCGCTGGCAGTACAACAGTTCTTTGACCGGAATTGCATACAGTGTTCCCGACTTTGACGACGCCTCCCGCTATCTGGTGAACGGCTCTTACAAGAACCGCCAGGCACTGGACGCAGCCAGCAGATATCATGGCCTGTCCGCCTTCACCAGGGCTACTTTCAACCACGCCGACAAATATCTGGCAACCCTGACCTTCCGCGCCGACGGCAGCTCCAAATACCAGCAGAAGTGGGGCTTCTTCCCCTCTCTGGGTCTGGGCTGGAACATCTCCAACGAAGGATTTACGGCCAGCCAGACAACCTTTGACTTTTTGAAGATGCGCGCCAGCTGGGGTATGCTTGGCAACGACAATGTCCCCGCAAACTCCACTCTTATCGTGGGAGCTTCCGGTGTCGGTGCCTCCGGCGTCTTCGGCGACGACAATGTGATTGACGGTGTCGGCGCCCAGACGGTTTTCCAGAATGAACTCCGCTGGGAGGTAGTCACCGAGTTCAACGTCGGCTTTGATATGGCGTTCTGCAAGAACCGCCTCAGTGCCGAGATTGATTATTACCACCGTACCACCGACAACGTAGTGTTCTACGCCCCCATCGCCACCGGCGGCGGCACCGCCACCCTGCTGGCAAACAACGGCAAAGTCCTTAACCAGGGCGTGGAGCTGGCTCTCAACTGGGCCGACCAGGTGGGCGACTTCGGTTATGGTCTCAACTTCAACGCCACCACCATCAGCAACAAGGTGCTGGAGCTCAAGGGGCGCGACGAGATTCCCGGTGCTGCCGTCAACGGCGTTTACAGCACATCCACACGCGAGGGATACCCTATCGGAGCATTCTGGGGCTACAAGATCGACGGCGTTTACGCCTCCGAGAAAGACGCCCTTAAGGACCCTGTGACCCAGACTATCAAAGATGCCGGCTTTTTCAAATACAAAGACCTTGACGGCAACAACGAAATCAACGACAAGGACCGCACATTCCTGGGAGCCCCCATCCCCTGGCTCATACTTGGCCTGAACGCTTCCGTGACCTGGCGCGGCTGGGACGCCTCTATGCTGCTCAACGCCCAGATAGGCAACAAGATCCTGAACCGCAAGCGTATGAACCGCAGCGTATTCCCTGAAGGAAACTACGACCTTGATTTCTACAATCACCGCTGGACCAAGGAAAACAAGGAGACAAGCTATCCTTCTGCCGAAGCCTACGGCACCAACTTCATCCAGCAGTCCAACGAGTTCTTTGTAGAAGATGGTTCGTTCTTCCGCATCCAGAACGTTCAGGTGGGCTATACCTTCAAGAATATTCCGGGCGTGAAGAGCCTGAGGGCATATCTCTCCGCCCAGCGCCCCCTGTCGCTGTTCGGCTATCACGGTTTCACCACAGAAATCGGCGGTTCTCCCATCGAGAGCGGCATAGACAGCAGCGTTTATCCCATGCAGTCCATCTGGACGGCCGGTATCAATCTTAACTTCTAAAACCGGAGCATTATGAAAAAGATTATCTATACATTTTTGACCATAGCCCTGCTTGCCTCCTGTGCCGATTTCCTGGATATCCGCACCGAAGCCACCATGCCCACCAGCGGCACCGACTACAGCAAGAGCGAGCTCATCTTCCAGAGCGTCAGCGCCGCATACGCTACCCTGCGCCTGAGCGAGGGCGACGCCTTTGCCTATGTCTCCGTGCTGGAAATGCCCTGCGACGACGCCGACAAGGGTTCCACCCCTTCCGATGCTGCCGCCACCGCCGGTGAGATGGACAATTTCTCTTATGGCGCCACCAACACCCTCATCAACCAGATGTGGACCAAATTCTACGACATTGCATCGGCCGCCAATCACGCCATCAAAGAGACTGAGGAGTTCGAGAAGAATATGACTACCGCCGAAAACAAGGCCTATTGCCGCCAGTGTGCCGGCGAAGCAAAGGTCATCCGTGCCTGGGCCTATTTCAATCTGGTGAGGATGTTTGGCTCCGTGCCCATCGTGGACAGAATGATGACTGCAGAAGAGCTGGCCTCCAACCCCGCAAAATCCGAGGCCGACGTTTATCAGTTCATCTACACCGACCTTCAGGATGCCATTGCCGTCCTGCCCGAGAGCTATCCGAAGAAAGAAACGGGACGGTTTACCGTCTATACCGCACGCGCCCTCAAGAGCAAGGTAGCCCTGTACCGCAAAGACTGGGCAACTGCCGCCTCCGAGGCAGATATGATTATCCGCAGCCGGCGCTTCTCCCTGGTTCCGGTGCTGCGCGACGTCTTCTCTATGGAAAATGAAAACAGCCCCGAATCCCTGATGGAGATTCAGGCTTCTTCGCTTGGCCAGAGCAGCGGTGACGCACCTTTGTGCTATTACGCCTTCATACAAGGACCCCGCAACAACCAGCCGTCCAATATGCAGGGGTGGGGATTCAAGGTGCCCAGCCAGGAGCTTGTGGACTGGCTCACCGCCCGCGGCGACCAGGCACGGCTGGATGCCACCATCCTTCGCAGCGGAAGCACCACGCCGGAGGGCGACGAGATACTCGCCTCTTGCCCCAACCCTTACTACAACGGCAAGGTCTATACACCGTCTTCCTACAACCTCTGGTCATACAACGGCTATGGTTTTGACTACAATATGCGCATCATCCGCTATGCCGAGATTCTGCTGATTTATGCCGAGGCTGTTGCAAACGGAGCCGAAGAAGGTGAGATTTCTGCCTACGATGCATTTAATATGGTGCGTGAGCGTGCCGGTTTGGAGCCCGCAGAGGCAACTTTGGACAATATCCTTGACGAGCGCCGCGCAGAACTCGCTATGGAAGAGAACCGTTTCTTTGATCTTGTTCGCACCGGCAAGGCCCCGGCCGTGCTTGGCAAACTCGGCTTCAAGGCTGGCAAACACGAGCACTTCCCCATCCCAGACGCCCAGCGCAAGCTGAATCCGACGCTTCCCGAAACACCCGGATATAACTACTAATAACCATTAATATTAACCAACTAATTCAAATCAACCAATGAAAAAAGTATTTGCAATTCTCGCTGTTGTTGCAGCAACCGTTTTCGCTGTTTCTTGCTCTGACAAGCCCGCAAAGGATGATTCCAAGGGCGGTGTAAAAGTGGCTGAAGATGCACTTGTTGCCTATTTCCCTCTTGATGACGCTACCGAGAAGATCGGTGGCCTAACTCTCGACAGCCAGGGCGCCGGCACAGAAGCCAACTTTGTGGCTGGCCGCAGGAACAAATGCTACCAGGGCACAAAAGACTCTTATCTGCGCTTCAATATCCCCGCTGACAGCCCTATAAAGACTCTGAAGGCTATGTCCATCTCCATGTGGGTTAAACATGCCGAAATTGACTGGGACTGCGTTCCCGTGCCTCAGGTATTCCAGATTACCCGCACCGACGACCGTTGCTGGGGCAACTTTGCAATGAGCTGCGACCGTACCGACAAAGGTGCAGGTTTCCTGACTTGGAAGGTTATGTTCCAGGGCAAAGAATTGAAAAAGGATGAAGAGACCGGTGAAACCAAAGAGTTCCCTGCAGGCATTTGGAAAACCACCAACTCTTTCAAAGAAGAAGATGGCGTGAAGACTTATAACTGGCCCACTCTGGCTCCCGCCGGCCGCTGGAACCACATCATCTATAGCTACGACAATGTTACCTCCACTTTCCACTGCTATCTGAACGGTGCCGACATCACCCCCGAAAACGAGGTTGACTGCCTGTTTGGAGAGGCTAAAGCCGGTGACCTTAAGTTCCTCAACGCCGAGCAGATAATGATTGGCAACTGGGATGTCAAATATACCAACGCAGAAGGCTGGGGCTGGAAAGACGAGTGGATCGGCGGCTTCGAGAATGGTCAGGTCGACGAGATCCGCGTGTTCAGCCGCGGTCTGACCGCAGCAGAGGCCAAGGCTCTCTACGATGCAGAGGTGGCTGCCATGACCGAATAAATCACACACTTGTTTTGGCGGCAGGGGGAGGGATCTCCCTGCCGTTACTATTATGAAAAAATACCTTCTGCTGACCTTATTACTGGTGCTGTCCTGCTGCAACACGCCCAGGGAAGATAGTATCAGCTCCGCAATACTCCAGGAAGCCGAACTGTGCGGCAGCCCTGTCAGGCACCGCCAGGTGGCTAAAAACATCCCGGTTGACGGAGTTGTTTTCCGGCTGGTTTTTTCCAAACCCATTGACCTTTCCGACACAGAATCGATTGTCTTCGACGGCGGAGAATTCACCGTGTCGGCGGGCGAAAACGCCAATACCGTCATTCTCAAACCCTCAGGCACTCTCTCATACTCACATTCCTACACATTGGCCTTTCTAGAGGGGCAGGTTTTCGGCCTGCGGCTGGTAGAGGACTATATTTTCCATTTCACCACCGTTCCGGAACCGATAGACGACAAGGAGGTCTTCCCGCGCATTCCCACCGACGAGCTGCTGACAAAGGTGCAGCAGCAGACCTTCAAATATTTCTGGGACTATGCGCACCCGGTCAGTGGCCTGGCGCGCGAGCGGCTGGGCAGCGGCGAGACGGTGACCAGCGGCGGCAGCGGCTTCGGCCTGATGACCATCCCGATGGCCATCGAGCGCGGGTTCATCAGCCGCGAAGAAGGCGCAGCACATGCCCTCAAGGTGGTAGATTTCCTGCAGGACAAGGCGCAGCGCTTTCACGGGGCTTTCTCCCACTGGCTGGACGGCACCAGCGGTGCGGCCAGGGCTTTCAGCACTTACGATAACGGCGCCGACCTGGTAGAGACGGCCTTCCTGATGCAGGGTCTGCTCACGCTCCGGGCATATTTCAGCGGCGCTGACGCCACCGAAACCGCCATCCGCAGCGGCGTCACCAGCCTCTGGGAGGCGGTGGAATGGGACCATTTCACCCGCGACGGGCAGAATGTGCTCTACTGGCACTGGTCGCCGGACTACGGCTGGCAGATGAACATGCAGATAAAGGGCTGGAACGAGGCGCTGATAGTCTATGTGCTGGCGGCGTCATCGCCTACCCACCCCATATCAAAGGATGTATATGACAAGGGCTGGGCCTCCAGTGTGCGCAACGGCCGCGCTTTCTACGGCACCACCCTGCCGCTGGGCCCCGACTATGGCGGGCCGCTTTTCTTCGCCCACTACTCTTTCCTGGGCCTGGATCCACGCCATCTGAAGGACGCATACGCCGATTATTGGGAGCAGAATTGCGCCCACGCCAAAATCAACTACAGCTACTGCGTGAAGAACCCCAAGAACAAATACGGCTACGGCGAGCGCTGCTGGGGCCTGACCGCCAGCGACATCCAGGGCGGCTACACGGCCTC
>CACXHG010000254.1 GCA_902767355.1 uncultured Bacteroidia bacterium | reverse complement strand
TATCTCATTAAACAAATGTGCGATTTCCCAGGGACGCATTACAGATGTCATTTTTATTTGACACAGGCTTTTGCGAGTGATCCTATATACTCGGCGGAAGAATCAGGAGAGTAACAAAAAGAAAAACAAGGACTAAAGTTTTACCTCAAATCCTTGATCCTGTGGAGCATAGGGGAGTCGGACCCCTGACCTTTTGAATGCCATTCAAACGCTCTGCCAACTGAGCTAATGCCCCTTGCCGTGCAAAGGTATGCATTTTCCTTGAAATAGCAAGGGAATATTCGCGGAAAGTGAATTCATGATTTTTCCGTGATACCCCCCTAAAAAATAGGGGGTGCCAGCGAAAAAATGGTGGAATTTGGGAAAATGTGTTTAAATTTGTGGCAGTTAAGTTCAAAAATACCATGAATTCTACAAGACAGAGGGCGCTTTCTGCACTCGAAAGCCGCGAAGCGGTGGCTTTCAAAGGCCGCGAAGGCAAGATTTCTGACTACTTCGCCTGCAATGTTTTCACGCTGGACAAGATGGAAAAGTATCTCTCGCGGGACGTGTTCCAGAAGGTCAAGGCTGCCATAGAGGGCGGCACGCGCATAGACCGCAGCATTGCCGACCAGGTGGCCGAAGGTATGAAAATCTGGGCCATAGAGCGCGGTGCGACCCACTACACGCACTGGTTCCAGCCTCTGAACGAGCTAACCGCAGAAAAGCACGACGCCTTTCTGGAGCCGGATATGAACGGCGGCTCTTTCGAGAGTTTCAACGGCAGCCTGCTGGTTCAGCAGGAGCCGGACGCCAGCAGCTTTCCCAGCGGCGGCCTGCGCAACACCTTCGAGGCGCGCGGCTACAGCGCCTGGGACCCCAGTTCGCCGGCGTTCATAATGGACCGTACCCTCTGTATCCCGTCGATATTCATCTCCTACAATGGCGAGGCGCTGGATTTCAAGACGCCGCTGCTGCGGAGCATGGCTGCTGTGGACCGGGCCGCGGTGGAGGTCTGCAGCCTGTTCAATAAGGATGTGACGCGCGTGGTGCCCAACCTGGGCTGGGAGCAGGAATATTTTCTGGTGGACGAGGCCCTGTTCGCCTCCCGTCCGGACCTGATGCAGACCGGCCGCACGCTCATGGGGCACACCGCCGCCAAGGACCAGCAGCTGGACGACCACTACTGGGGCGCCATCCCCGAGAGGGTTATGCGCTTTATGGAAGAGTTCGAAGAGGAGGCCTACAAGCTGGGCGTGCCCATCAAGACGCGCCACAACGAGGCCGCGCCCAACCAGTTCGAGTGCGCCCCCAAATATGAGGAGTGCAATATAGCCGTGGATCACAATCTGCTGCTGATGAGCGTGATGCGCAAGATTGCGCCCAAGCATCACCTGAAGGTGCTCTTCCATGAAAAGCCGTTTGCGGGCGTGAACGGCAGCGGCAAGCACTGCAACTGGAGCCTTTCTACCGACACCGGCGTGAACCTGCTGGCGCCCGGCAAGAATCCCAAGAGCAACATCCGCTTCCTGGCTTTCTTCGTGTGCGTGCTCAAGGCTGCGGCGGACCACGGCTCGCTGATCATGGCTTCGGTGGCCTCGCAGGGCAACTCCCACCGCCTGGGCGGCAACGAGGCGCCGCCGGCCGTGCTGAGCGTGTTCACCGGCGCCACGATGGACGCGATGCTGCATTCCATCGAAAAGAGTATCTCTGCCGACAAGATGACGCCCGAGAGCAAGACCGCCATCAAGCTGCACATAGGCAAGATACCGGAGATAATGTTCGACAACACGGACCGCAACCGCACCAGCCCCTTCGCCTTTACCGGAAACCGCTTCGAGTTCAGGGCCCCGGGCGCTTCTAGCAACTGCGCCATGCCCATGATTGTGCTCAACACCGCCATGGCCGATTCCCTGGAGCAGTTCAAGAAGGATGTGGACGCCCTCGAGGCGAAAGGGGAGAAGAAGGATGTGGCTGTGCTCAAGGTCATACGCAAGTTTATTGTGGGCTCTGCCAAGGTCCGCTTCGAAGGCAACGGCTACAGCGCCGAATGGCTGGCGGAGGCTGCCAAGCGCGGCCTGAAGGCGCACACCGTGACGGCGGAGGCCTTCAAGGAGTATCTGACCAAAGACAGCGTGGCGCTGTTCACCTCCCACAAGGTCCTCAGCAAGGCCGAGCTGGAGGCGCGCTACGAGATAAAGACCGAGACCCTGCTCAAGAAGATACAGATAGAGAGCCGCGTGATTGTGGATATGGCCAGCAACCACATTATCCCCACCGCCATCAAATATCAGAACCTGCTGATAGACAACGTGCGCGGCATCAAGGAGATATTCCCCGACAAGGTAGAGGAGTATGCCGCCAAGGAGATAGAGACCCTGGCCAAGATCGCCGCCCTGACCAACCGCATCAACGAGAGCGCGGTGGCCATGACCAACATCCGCAAGCGACTCAACAAGATAGAGTCCATCCCCGAGCGCGCGCTGCGCTACGAGCAGGAGGTGAGCCCCAACATGCTCTCGCTGCGCAAATGCATAGACGATCTGGAGATGATCGTGGACGACGAATTCTGGCCGCTGGTCAAGTATCGCGAGATTTTGGCTACATTGTAACGAGATTATTAATATTATTTTTATTAAATTTGAGTTTATAATTGTAGCGATATATGTACACTTCTGACAATCTGATGTATGTGGCCCACTCCGACAATGGCCCTATTTATATAAATCCCAAGATGCTCAACCGCCACGGTCTGGTGGCGGGCGCGACCGGCACCGGTAAGACTGTGACCCTTCAGGTGCTGGCGGAGACCTTCGGCCAGGCCGGCATACCCTGCTTCATGGCCGACATGAAGGGCGACCTTTCCGGCATCAGCCAGACGGGCAAGATGAGTTCTTTCATAGAGAAGCGCTGCCCGGAGTTCGGCATTGAGAATCCGCAGTTCGCCGGCTGCCCCACGCGCTTTTTCGACGTGTTCGGCAAGCAGGGCCACATGATGCGCACCACCGTGTCGGCCATGGGTCCGCAGTTGCTGAGCCGCATGCTGGAGCTCAACGACGTGCAGAGCGGCGTGCTGAGCATAGTGTTCCGCATTGCAGACGACAACGACTTGCTGCTCATAGATATAAAGGACCTGCGCATGATGCTCGACTTTGTGAGCAAGCACGCCTCTGAATATACCACCACCTACGGCAATATTTCCGTGGCCAGCATAGGCGCCATACAGCGCTCCATACTCACGCTGGAAGACCAGGGCGCCGACCAGTTCTTCGGCGAGCCGGCCTTCAACGTGGCCGACCTGATGGCCACCGAAAACGGCCGCGGGGTCATGAACGTGCTGGCTGCAGACGAGCTGATGCTGCGGCCCAAGCTCTATTCGACCTTCCTGTTCTGGCTGCTTACCGAGCTGTACACCACGCTCCCCGAAGTCGGCGACCTGGACAAGCCCAAGCTGGTGTTCTTCTTCGACGAGGCCCACATGCTCTTTACCGACACGCCCAAGGCCCTCACCGACAAGATAGAGCAGGTCGTGCGCCTGATCCGAAGCAAGGGGGTGGGAGTGTATTTTGTGACCCAGTCCCCGACCGACATCCCCGACAGTGTGCTGGGCCAGTTGGGCAACCGGGTGCAGCACGCCCTGCGCGCCTATACGCCACGCGACCAGAAGGCCGTGAAGGTGGCTGCGGAGACCTTCCGAGCCAACCCCGCCTTCGACACCGCCGAGGCCATCACGCAGCTCTCTACCGGAGAGGCCCTGGTGAGCTTCCTGGACGAGAAGGGTGCCCCCACAGTGGTGGAGCGCGCCAAGATTCTCTTCCCGCTGAGCTCCATAGGCGCCATCACCGAGGGGCAGCGCATGGACATCAACAACGCCGCGCCGCAGAATATCAAGAACTACGACGGCTACTTCGACCGCGAGAGTGCCTACGAGGTGCTCACAGAGCAGTATGAGCAGGCAGCCAAAGCTGCCGAGAAGGCTGCCAAGGAAGAGGAGAAAGCCCTTGCCAAGGCCGAGAAGGAAAAGGAAAAAGCGGCTGCGGCCAAAAAGAAATCCGGCTCCGGTAGCGGCATAAAACGCACCATTTTCGGCACCATGATAGCTGCAGCGGCCACATCGTTTGCCCGCAGCCTGGCCACCAACGCCGCCAAGACCATCACCGGCGGCAGCAAAAAGACTAAAAGCACCGCATCCAAGAAGACTACTTCCAAAAAGTCTTCGACTGCCTCCACGGCTGTGAAGAAGGCTGCCAAATCGGCCGCCAATACCGTCACCCGCCGCGTCACCAACGAAATCTTGAAAGGTCTCTTCAAATAGGAGGGACCTGGTAATAAATGCAAAACGGCAACCCGCTTCGGGCTGCCGTTTTAAGTTATCTTGTGCTGAAGAAGTACCGATTATTTCTGGGGGTTCTTCTTGCCGTAGCGGCTGTAGAATTTGTCGACGCGGCCGGCGGTGTCCACGAGTTTCATCTTACCTGTGTAGAACGGGTGGGATGTGTTGGAAATCTCGACTTTGACAACCGGATACTCAACGCCTTCGACCTCGATGGTCTCTTTGGTGTTGGCGCAGGAACGTGTAATGAACACGTGGTCGTTTGACATATCCTTGAAAGCAACAAGACGGTAACTTTCGGGATGGATTCCTTTCTTCATTTTCGTAAGGTTTTGTTTTGGGACGGCAAATGTAACAAATAATTTGGTTTTTACAACCATTTGGTAAAAAATAGATATATTTGTCGCAACCCGAATACACATAACTATGACACTTATCAAATCTATTTCCGGAATCAGGGGCACCATCGGCGGCGCCGTGGGCGATGCGCTGACCCCCGTCGATATCGTTAAATTCACAGCCGCATTTGCCCGTGGGCGCAAGAAGGTGGTGGTGGGCCGCGACGGCCGCATCTCTGGCCCCATGGTAGATGCTTTGGTGTGCAACACCCTGGTAGCCTGCGGAGTAGAGGTGATAAACATAGGCATGGCGACTACCCCCACCACTGAGATGGCCGTGACCGGCGAGAAGGCCGACGGCGGCATTATCATCACCGCCAGCCACAATCCCACCCAGTGGAACGCCCTCAAGCTGCTGGGCTCCAACGGTGAATTCCTGACCGACGCCCAGGGCAAGGAGGTGCTTGCCGCCGCAGCCAGGGAAGATTTCGACTTCTGCGACGTGATGGCGCTGGGCAGCATTGTGCATAAGGATTATGCCCAGAAGCACATCGATGCCGTGATGAAGGATTCGCTGGTAGATCTGAAGGCCATACGCGAGGCGCACTTCAAGGTGGTGCTTGACCCCATCAATTCGGTGGGCGCGATAGTCATGCCCATGCTGCTGGAGCAACTGGGCGTGGAGTGCATCACCATCAACGGCGAGCCCAACGGCCATTTCGCGCATAACCCCGAGCCGCTGCCGGCCAACCTGAAGGGCCTCTGCGACGCGGTGGTGGCCAATAAGGCCGACCTGGGTATCAGCGTGGATCCGGATGTGGACCGCCTGGCTTTCATCTGCGAGAACGGGCAGCCTTTCGGCGAGGAATACACCCTTGTGGCAGTGGCCGATTATGTCCTGGACAAGAAGAAGAGCCCCACGGTGTCCAATATCTCCTCCAGCCGCGCCCTGCGCGATGTGACCGAGGCCCACGGCTGCACCTATTACGCTTCTGCCGTAGGTGAGGTGAATGTGACCACCAAGATGCACGAGGTGGGCGCCGTGATTGGCGGAGAGGGCAACGGCGGCGTGATTTATCCCGCCCTGCACTATGGCCGCGACGCGCTCGTAGGGGTGGCGCTGTTCCTTAGCAACATGGCGCATAAGAAGCTTTCTGCCAGCGCACTGCGGGCCACATATCCCGACTATTATATCTCCAAGAACAGGATAGATTTGCCCAATGCGGCCGCCGCCGACAAGGTGTTCGAGGCCGTCAAGAGCAAGTACGCCAGCGAAAAACTCACCACCATAGACGGCGTGCGCGTGGATTTCGAGGCCGACAAGATGTGGGTCATCCTGCGCAAGTCCAACACCGAGCCCATCATCCGCGTCTATGCAGAGGCGCCGCTGGAGGTGCTGAGCGAGTCTATCGCAGAGGAGATCATAGAGCTGGCGCACGAGATTCTATAGGATGTTCTCTTTCAGGACCACACCACTGCTGGAGCAGGAAGACCTGACCCTGCGCCGCGGAACGCTGGCCGTGCTGGACGACGAGACCGCCTGGCATCCGCAGTACGGTGAGTACCTGTATTATACGCTGGCCCGCTACCGCAATGCCGTCCGGCTGGAGTCGCTCTCCGATGCCAGGACGCTGGGCGAATGCAACGCCGTGGTGATAGAGCATCAGCACACCGGCACTCGCTTCGACGCCTTTCTCAAGCAGCTGCGGGACTTTTTCCTGGAGCTGAACCGCGCGCCAAAGCCGCTGTCGGTGTATATCATAGACCGTTTCAATCCCAGCGGACGGGCTGTGGAAGGCGGGCACTACGACGGCCTGCCGCACAAGCACGGCCTGACCCTGGGCGAGATTGCCAATATGTATTACAGCGAGATGAACGCCAGCTTCCCGCTGCACATCATCTCGGCCGCGGCCGGCGACGCCGCCCGCGAACTGATGCCCTGGTGCATACCGCAGGAGGGCGGTTTCGGCTCGCTCTTCTCGTCGAATTTCATGAGCGGGGCCTATCTTTGGAACGGCACCAATGTCAGCTGCGGAATGGGTACCATGCGCCCCTTCGAGATGTTCGGGGCGCCGTTTATGCGCTCCCTGGAGCGCGGCAAGGACCTGGCCTGGGGCGATGCCCTGACCTGGAACGACGTGGATTCCCCAGTCTATGACAAGGGCGTGTATATGCGCTGGTGCAGTTTTACGCCCTACGCCGGGCTGTATGCCGGGCAGAAGTGCTATGGCTTCCAGATGATTCCCAATCCCGGCGAACCGGCCTATCACTCGCTGCTGCACACGCTGCGGCTGATAAGGTTCGTGGCCGCCAGCTGCCCCGAATTCACGCTGAACGAGCGTATGGACTCCCTGGCCGGCAGCGAAGCGGTGATGGCCTGGCTGCGCGGCGAAAGCTCCTACGAAGCCCTGCGCGAGGCCGTCAAGACCGACGAGCAGAAGTGGCTTCGCAAAGCCAAGAAATACCTCCTCTACGACGAAGCGCTCTACAGGGTTAAATAGCAAAAAAGGCTCCCGGTTTCGGGAGCCTTTTTGCATATATCTTCTTTATGAGAACTATTTGAGCTCTGCGAGATATTTGATGGTGCGAACCATCTGGGAAGTGTAGGAGTTCTCGTTGTCGTACCAGGAAACAACCTGTACCTGATAGGTGTCGTCGTCGATCTTGCTGACCATAGTCTGGGTAGCATCGAAC
>CACXHG010000253.1 GCA_902767355.1 uncultured Bacteroidia bacterium | reverse complement strand
GGCGTCTGCCCAGCAGATGCCGCCGATCCCTGTGGATCCCAACGTGAAGATTGGCAAACTCGACAACGGCCTGACCTATTACATCCGACACAACGAAGAGCCCAAGGACCAGGCTCACTTCTACATCGCCCAGAAGGTCGGCTCCATACTGGAAGAAGACAACCAGCAGGGTCTGGCGCACTTCCTGGAGCACATGTGCTTCAACGGGACTCAGCATTTTCCCGGCAACGGCGTCATCAAGTATCTGGAGACCATAGGCGTCAAATTCGGCGCGGAGCTGAATGCCTACACCTCTATAGACGAGACTGTCTATAACATAGACAATGTGCCGGTAAGCGTGCCGGGCGCAGTGGATTCCTGCCTGTGGATACTGCACGACTGGGCCGACGGCCTGCTGCTGGAAGGCGAGGACATAGACAAGGAGCGCGGCGTGATACACGAGGAGTGGCGCAGCCGCCAGAACGCGCAGATGCGCATGCTCGAGAAGATTCTGCCCAAGGTCTATCCCAACAACAAATATGCGCACCGCATGCCCATCGGCCTGATGGAGATCGTGGACAACTTCCCTTACCAGGCCCTGCGCGACTACTATGAGAAATGGTACCGCCCCGACCTGCAGGGTATAGTGGTTGTCGGCGACGTGGATGTGGACCAGATAGAGGCCAAGATCAAAGAGATTTTCGGCACCATCGCCACCCCGGTTAATCCGGCCGAGCGCTATTATGTTGCTGTCGAAGACAACGCCGAGCCCATCATTGCCATAGCCAAAGACAAGGAGCAGCCCTATTCCATGGCCTACATTTATAAAAAGCACGCCGACGTGCCGCGCGAGGCCAAGAGCAGCATGGGCTATCTGGTGATGGAATATGCCCTCGAGCTGGCCGACATCATGACCGACCAGCGTCTCGACGAGCTGGCAATGCAGGCAGAGCCGCCGTTCATACAGGCCGGCATAGGCGATGGCCGCTTCTTCCTGGCCAACACCTGCCGCGCCTACACCGGCATGGTCGTTACTTCCGACACCGGCCTTGAAAAAGGCATATCCACAGTCTATCGCGAGATGCTGCGCATAGCGCGCAACGGCTTCACCGCCTCTGAATACGAGCGCGCAAAGCAGGAGTATCTGACCAAACTGGAGAATTCCTACAACGAGAGGGAGAAGACCAAGAGCGTCAATTACTGCTCAGAGTACGTGCGCCACTTCATAGACAACGAGCCCATCCCCGGCATCGAAAACCGCTATGCCATCATCAACCAGATAGCCAACAGCATTCCGGTAGAGGCTGTGAACCAGATTGTAAGCCAGCTGATGGCCCAGGAGGGCAACCTGGTGGTAATCTGCATGCTGCCCGACAAAGAAGGGCTTGAGACTCCCGCCGAAGCCGAGATAGCCAAGATACTGGCAGACGTCCAGGCAGAGGAGATCGCTCCCTACGAAGACAAGGTGTCCGACGAGCCGCTGCTGGCCAGCATCCCCGAAGGCGGCCAAATCTTAAAGTCTCAGGATTCCAAATTCGGCTACACCAAATACACCCTCTCTAACGGCGTCACCTTCTATGTGAAACCCACCGACTTCAAGGCCGACCAGATCCAGATGCGCGCCTTCAGCCACGGCGGCACATCGCTCTATTCCGACTCCGAGATTGTGACTCTGGACGTTGCCTCCGATGTGCTTGGCATCGGCGGTCTGGGCAACTTCAGCGCCACCGAACTGGGCAAGGCCCTTGCCGGCAAGCACGTGAGCGTGAACGCCAGCATCTCCAATCTGAGCGAAGGTCTCTCCGGCAACACGACTCCCAAGGACTTCGAGACCATGATGCAGCTCATCTACCTGTATTTCACCTCTCTGCGCGAAGACAACGAAGCCTTCATGTCTTTCAAGAACCGCATCCACGCCTCCCTGGCCAACCAGGAGATGCAGCCCATGTCGGCATTCCAGGATACCCTGATTAAGGTGCTCTACAACGGCCACCCGCGTGCCCGCAGGCTCAAGGCCGCCGACCTGGACAATATTGACTATGCCCGCGCAATGCAGATCGCCCGCGAGCGCTTTGCCAACGCCGCCGACTTCAGCTTCATCTTCACCGGCAACTTCGACGACAAGACCATGCTGCCCATGGTGGCGCAGTACCTGGGTTCGCTGCCCACAGAGCGCAAGCGCGAGAAGTATGTGGACAACAAGCTCTATGTTGCCAAAGGCCGCAAGGAGAACATCTTCCGCAAAGAGATGGAGACCCCTATGGCCACCGTTGCCATGCTGGCTTCCGGCAAGGGCAAATACAACCTCAAGAACCAGCTCGCCCTGGATATGGCCGTGCAGTCGCTGGACATCATTTTCACAGAAGAGATCAGGGAGAAAGAGGGCGGCACCTACGGCGTGACCGTGCTCTCAGATTTCAGGGACAAACCCAAGCCGACCGAACTGGTGCAGATTGTCTATCAGACCGACCCCGACAAATATGAGGTCCTGAACGCCCGCATCCAGCAGCTGCTGGACGAGTTTGCAGCCAATGGCCCCAGCGAAGAGATCCTGGCCAAGGTCAAGGAGTATCTGCTGAAGAGCTACACCGAGCAGCAGAGAAGCAATGCCTACTTCAGCTCCGCCATGAGCGAATGGCTCGATTCCGGCATAGACACCGTGACCGACTACCGCGCCGTGGTAGAGAGCATCACTACTGCCGATGTGGCCAAGGCCATCCGCCAGCTGCTCAAGCAGGGCAACTTCAAGACCGTGGTAATGTCCGGCTACAGCAAGTAGCCAGCAGCATACATAAACAATAATCCCTGCCTTTTCTTGAGGCAGGGATTATTATTTTATTCCCACTCTATGGTTCCGGTCGGCTTCGGGGTGAGGTCGTAGAGCACGCGGTTCACTCCGGGCACTTCGGTGATGATGCGCTGCGTGATGTGGTGCAGCAGAGGGTAGGGGATTTCTTCTATGGTGGCGGTCATGGCGTCGCGGGTGTTCACGGCGCGGATTATCACCGGCCAGTCCCAGCTGCGCTTGTTATCTTTCACGCCGGTGGATTTATAGTCGGGCACCACGGTGAAATACTGCCATACCTTGCCGGCCAGTCCGTTCTTTGCAAACTCTTCGCGCAGAATGGCGTCGCTCTCGCGCAGGGCCTCCAGGCGGTCGCGGGTGATGGCGCCGGTGCAGCGCACGCCCAGGCCGGGGCCGGGGAAGGGCTGGCGGAACACCATATTATCGGGCAGGCCGAGCTCTTTGCCCACCACGC
>CACXHG010000252.1 GCA_902767355.1 uncultured Bacteroidia bacterium | reverse complement strand
CTGGGCAGCATAGGCGGACCGGCTGCCGTGCTGAGTATGAACAATATAAAGAGCATAGAGTGCGTGGAATATCCCGAACTGGGCATGGAGGCCATCTGGCGCATACAGGTAGAGGATTTTCCTGCCTTCATCCTGGTGGATGACAAGGGCAACGACTTCTTTGCCGGCAAACTGTAACAGCCATGTTGGAGTGTAAGAATATCACCAAGAAGTTCGGCGACTTCACTGCGCTGGACAATGTCTCGCTGCAGATTCCCGACGGGCAGATTTTTGGCCTGCTGGGGCCCAACGGCGCGGGCAAGACCACGATGATACGCATCATCAACCGCATCACCATCCCCTCCGAAGGCCGCGTGTATTTCGACGGCAAACCGGTGGACGACGCCTTTGTGCGCAAGATAGGCTATCTGCCCGAAGAACGCGGCCTCTACAAAAAGATGAAAGTGGGCGAACAGATGATGTATCTTGCACGCCTCAAGGGGCTTAGCAAGGCCGAGGCCGAAAATGCCCTGCGCAAGTGGTTTGTCAAGTTCAAGATACAGAGCTGGTGGGACAAGAAGGTGGAAGAGCTTTCCAAGGGCATGGCCCAGAAGGTCCAGTTCATCTCTACCGTGGTGCACAAGCCCAAGCTGCTGATTCTGGACGAGCCTTTCTCCGGTTTCGACCCGGTGAATGCCCAGAGCATACGCAACGAGATCCTGCAGCTCAAGGACGAGGGCGCGACCATAATCCTTTCTACCCACAATATGGAGTCGGTGGAAGAATTGTGCGACAATATCGCCCTGATCAACAAGTCCCACCTGGTGGTAGCCGGCGCCACCGACGACGTGCGCGAGCGCTACGGCACCAATCAGGTCGAGGTCCTCTACAAGGGCGCTCTCGACGCCTCCGGCAAGACCTTCAGCCTCAACAGCCACGAGCAGCTGCGCGACCACAACCGGGCCGTGCTCGACCTGGCCGAAGGCTGCACTTTCAATGCCGTACTGGGCGAATTGGCCGCCTGCGAATGTGAGATTATCTCCGTCAAGAAGATGATCCCGCGTATGAATGACATTTTCATCAAACTTGTTAGCGAAACCCGGCAGAAATGAAACTCAGCAACATCAATCTCATCATAGGACGCGAATATGCCACCCGCGTCAAGAAAAAGTCTTTCATTCTGCTCACGGTGCTTACGCCGCTGCTGATGGCCGCCCTTATCGCCGTGCCCATGCTCATCACCCTCTATCAGGGCGACGACAAGCAGGTCATTTCCATAGTGGACGGCACCGGACTGCTGGAGAGCTATCTGGAGGACGACAGCCACACTGATTATAGATTCCTCCCTCAGGAGACGACCCAGGAGAGCCTCAAGAGCAGTTTCGAGAGCTTCAAGTCCTCCACTGTGATTTACGTCTCGCCGCTCGATTCTGCCATGGATGCAAGCGTGACGGCCTATTCCAAAGAGCCGCTCAACATGGACACCAAGCTGGCCATAGAGGGCAAGATACGCCAGGCCCTGCGCGACCAGAAGCTCAAGGCCCTCGACATGGAAAATCTGGACGAGATAATGCAGCAGGTCAAGAGCGATGTCCGTATCGACGCCTACACCCTCAACGAAGAGGGCAAGGAAAAGAAGGACAGCGTGGAGCTGTATATGATCATAGCCTACATCCTGAGCTTTCTGATATACATGTTCGTGTTCATGTTCGGCTCCATGGTGATGCGCGGAGTGATAGAGGAGAAGACCAACCGTATAGTGGAGGTGATAGTGTCCAGCGTGACCTCTTTCGAGCTGATGATGGGCAAGATTATCGGCGTGGCGCTGGTGGCCCTGACCCAGTTTGCCATCTGGGTGGTGATACTGGGCGGCATGATGATAGGCATCTCCGGTGTCGTCTCGTCCAAGATGACCGACAAGATGGCCGAGGTTTCGGCCGAGATGGCCTCCTCTTCGCTGCCTAATGCCCATCCAGTGGATATGAGTGACATGGGCGATCTGGGCGAGATAGCGTCCGTCATGGACCAGATCCATAATCTCAACTTGGGCTATATCCTGCTGTGCTTCATAATCTACTTCATGCTGGGCTACCTGCTCTATGCAGCCATGTTCGCTGCCGTCGGGTCTGCCGTTGACAACGAGGCCGACACCAACCAGCTGTCGCTGCCCATCACCATCCCGCTGATGCTGGGCCTGTTCATCATGCTGCACACATTCCAGCACCCGTCCAGCAGCCTGTCGGTGTGGGCATCCATCATTCCCTTCACCTCGCCCATGGTGATGCTGGCCCGCATCCCCTTCGGCACCGTGCCGGCATGGCAGCTGATACTCTCCATAGTGCTGCTGGCCCTCACTTTTGTGGCCACGGCCTGGATTTCGGCCAAGATATACAAGGTCGGCATCCTGACCTACGGCAAGAAGGCCTCTTTCAAAGACCTGTTCAAATGGCTCAAATATAAAGACTGATATGAAAAAAGCATTGTTACTGACATGTCTGCTGCTGGCACTGTGTTCGTGCCGTCCAAAGGGCTACAGCCAGTATTCCTGGGAATACCACGAGCTGGATTCCAGATACGACGGCGGTGACGACACGGCCGTGGACCGCGCCATAGCCAAGTACGACTCTCTGCTGGCCCCGCTGCAGGAGATTGTGTGCTACAGCAAGGCCGTTTACTACAAGGATAAGCCCGAGAGCGGCCTGAGCAATTTTGCCGTGGACGCCCTGCTCAAGTTCGCCCGGGATTATACCGGCGAAAAGATAGACGTTTCGCTGTTGAACTTCGGCGGCATACGCACGGAGCTGCCCAAGGGCGCCGTGCGCATATATGACGTGCTGTCCATATTCCCGTTCAACAACAACCTCAGCATACTCGAGGTAGAAGGCCAGGCCCTCAAGCGCGTCTTTGACCGCATGGCCAGCAAGAACAAGCTCGAGCCGCTCGGCGGGGTGCGCATGAAGATAGACGGCGGCCGCATGACGGAATGCACCATAGGCGGCAGGCCCTTCGATCCCAATCGCAACTACAAGGTCGCCACGATAGACTTTCTTGTGACCGGCGGCGACGGCATCGACTGGGGCGACGGCATTATCTCCCGCGGCGACACTGGCATCTTGCTGCGCGACGTGATTATTTCGGTGATGAAAGACAAGATGGCGGCTGGCGAGACCCTGGATCTGAAGCCGGACGGACGTCTGGTAGTAACCAATTCAAACAGAGATTAGTATGAAGCGCGTTTTTATATCTATCATGCTTGCGGCGGCAGTGGCCCTGCCCGCTAAGGCCCAGAAACTGGTGGTGCTTCACACCAACGATACCCACAGCCAGATAGAGCCGGTGCGCACCGGGCGCAACGCCGGCAGCGGCGGGGCAGAGCGCAGGCTCCAGTTCATCGACAGCGTCCGCGCAGAGTATGGCGCCGGACGGGTGCTGCTGCTGGATGCCGGCGACTACAACCAGGGCACGCCCTATTTCACCGTGGGCAAAGGCGACCTGGAGATAGACCTCTTCAACCTGATGGGCTACGATGCCGCCACCATAGGCAACCACGAATATGACAACGGCCAGGACGAGCTGGCCCGCCGCCTGTCGAAGGCCAAGTTCCCCACCGTGTGCTGCAACTACGACTTTACGGGCACTCCCCTGGAGGGCCTCGTGGAGCCCTACGTGATTGTCAAGCGCGGCGGCTTCAAGATTGGCATCATCGGCGCTACCGTGCGTCTGGCCGGGGTTGTGGCGGCCGAGAATATCAAGGGTATGAAGCAGTTGGACACCATAGAAGAGATCAACCGCTGGGCTCAGTATCTCAAAGGTCAGAAAAAGTGCGACCTGGTGATACTGCTCTCGCATCTGGGCTTCGACGGCGGAAATGAGAAGAATCCTTCCGATCAGATTGTGGCGGCTTCTTCCCGCAACGTCGATTTTATCATCGGCGGTCACAGCCACACCTTCCTGAAAGATGCCGTCGAGGTAGAGAATCTCGACGGGGAGCTGGTGCCCATAATGCAGGCCGGCTGCAAAGGCATCGAGATCGGCGAACTGAAAATTTATTAGACCCTATTTCCCGGCCATCGCTTTTTCGTAGCAGTGGCGGCACAGGGGCTCGTAGGTCTGCTTTTCGCCCAGCTCTACCAGCCGTTCGCTGGAGATGAGCCGGTGCGAGAAGTTGGCCGGGTCGCCGCAGCGCACGCAGATCGCGTGCACCTTGGTCACGTATTCGGCTACGGCCATCAGCGCCGGCATGGGCCCGAAGGGCTTGCCGCGGAAGTCCATGTCCAGGCCGGCGACGATCACGCGTATGCCGGCTGAGGCCAGTTGCTGCACTACATCCACAATTCCGTCGTCGAAAAACTGGGCTTCGTCTATGCCCACCACATCCACATTGCCGGCCAGCAGCAGGATGCTGCTGCTCGAATCCACCGGGGTGGAGAGTATCGAGTTGCCCTGGTGCGACACCACTTCCTCTTCGGAGTAGCGGGTGTCGATGGCGGGTTTGAAAATCTCTACGCGCAGATTGGCAAACTGGGCGCGGCGCAGCCTGCGGATGAGTTCTTCTGTCTTGCCCGAAAACATCGAGCCGCAGATGACCTCAATCCAGCCGGGATTTTTTGTGTTCTCTATGAACATAGAATCTGAAAAGAATTATCTTTGTAGATGGACTAACAAATATAGTACAAAAATGTCAAAACTCTACATTGTTCCAACTCCCGTAGGCAACCTTGGCGACATGACGCCCAGGGCGGTGGAGGTATTGCAGAGCGTAGACTTGATACTGGCCGAGGACACCCGCACCAGCGGCGTACTGCTCAAGCATTTCGGCATCACCACCCACGCCGAGAGCCACCACAAGTGGAACGAGCACGAGACGGTGGAGCGCATCCGCGAAAAGATTCTTTCGGGGCTGTCGGTGGCGCTTATTTCAGACGCCGGCACTCCCGGCATCAGCGACCCCGGCTTTCTGCTGGCCCGCACCTGTGCCGAGGCCGGCATAGATGTGGAGACCCTGCCCGGAGCCACCGCCTGTATCCCGGCGCTGGTCAACAGCGGGCTGCCCTGCGACCGCTTCTGCTTCGAAGGCTTCCTACCTTTGAAGAAGGGCCGCCAGACCCGGCTGAAAGAACTTTCCGAGGAGCGGCGCACAATGGTTTTCTATGAGTCGCCGCTCAGGCTGGTCCGCACGCTGGGCAATCTGTCGGAGGCGTTCGGCCCTGAGCGGCAGGCATCCGTCAGCCGCGAAATCAGCAAGAAATTCGACACCACCGTGCGCGGCACGCTGGACTATCTGCATAAGTATTTCACCGACCACCCGCCCAAAGGCGAAATAGTCATCGTAGTGGCCGGCCGCAGCGACAAATAGTAATCACCTAAACTTATTGGAGGGGAAGGATATGAAGAAAGAAAAACTGTCTAAGGCTGCGGCCTCCGGTGCCGTGGCGCTGATTTTTTTGGTGCTTGGATTCCAGGCTGCCATCTTTACCGGAAATGTGTTCAAGTACAATCGCGGGCGCAGCGTGGATACTGTGTATGTAGTCCGCGGGGCGGAAAGTACAGGTGGCGGCGAATGCTGTGGAGCGCAAGTGTCTGACTCTCAGTTGTATGTAAAAAGTACTTCCCCTTCATTGGAGGGGAGGCATATTGTGGAAAATGCTGATAATCAAGATGATGCCCTCCACCGCATTGAGTCAGATGCTCAAAGGTCGCTCATCAGCAAGGGTGTGGCCCCCAGGCAGGAGCCGGGCTATGGCGATGCCAGGAGGGCGATTGCCGAAAAGCTCGAGAAGAAGCCGGAGCCGGAGCTGTTCCCGTTCGACCCCAACACGGTCACCGCAGAGGAGCTGGTGCGGCTGGGTTTCAGCCCAAGGCAGGCGCAGGTGATAGAAAACTACCGCAGCAAAGGCGGCAAGTTCGCCGCAAAGAAGGATTTTGCCAAGATGTACGTGGTGGACAGCGCCGCCTACGCCCGGCTGGAGCCATATATCAAAATCAAGAAGCTGAACCTGAACACCGCGGACAGCCTGCAGCTGCTCTCGCTGCGCGGCATCGGGCCATATTACGCCCACAAGATTCTGGAGTACCGCCGCCGCCTGGGCGGGATGTTTACAAGTGCAGAGCAGTTGCTGGAGATAGACGGCTTCGAAAAGGAGCGCCTGGACGGCTTTGCACAGAGCGTCGAGGTCACTCACGGCAGGCCGCGCTTCAGCCTTTGGAGCGCTACCCGCAGCGAGCTGGCGGCGCACCCTTATATCGGCGCCTATGCCGCCAAGGGCATCGCGCGCTACAAATCGCTCACCGATACGGCCGTCTGGTCTCTGGAAGACCTGGCAGAAAAGGGTATACTCACGAAAGAAGATGCCGCCCGCCTCGGATATTTAGGCCATAGGGAGGTGCACGACGAATGACGCGCCGCCCAGGCGCTGCGAGCGTTCGTAGCT
>CACXHG010000251.1 GCA_902767355.1 uncultured Bacteroidia bacterium | reverse complement strand
TATTTCGCCTACGAATTCGCCGCCATTCCCGGCACCCTGCTCTGCGGCTGGCTCTCCGACAGACTCTTCAAGGGCAAGCGGGCCCTGCCCACCATGATATTCATGGCACTGGTGATGGTATTCGTGGTGCTCTACTGGATGTTCATAGACAATCTCACCGTAGTCATCATCAGCCTCATAGGCATAGGCTTCTTCATCTACGGCCCCGTGATGCTCATAGGCGTGCAGGCGCTCGACCTCGCACCCAAGAACGCCTCCGGCACAGCCGCCGGCCTCACAGGCTTCTTCGGCTATTTCTTGGGCACCTTTATCCTGGCCAACACCGTCATCGGACTGGTGGCGCACCACGCCGGCTGGGGATGGACTTTCGTGCTGCTGATTGCCGCCTGCCTGCTGGCCATCTTCTTTATGGGCCTTACCCTCAAAGAGGAGCGGAAAGACGCCTAAATAGCCATTAATAGCTATAGTACCTTCGCTCAAGAGTAGATAACTTTGCGCTGCTGAATCAACAAGAAAACCATGAGAACTATCAGAGAAGTCCTTTACGACTGCCAGGGGAAAGGCACCGCCGTGCTGGCCACCAACTTTTACAACTACGAAACCCTCACCTGCGTGGCCCGAGCCGCACAGGCGATGAACGCGCCGGTTATGCTCCAGCTCACGCGCTCGTCGATAGACTACATGGGGCTGCACACGGCCTACAAGATGGGGCGTCAGGTCATGGAAGACTATGGCCTCCAGGGCTATATCCATCTGGACCACGGCCCCAGCCTGGAACTGGTGCAAAGGTGCCTGGACGAGGGCTTCGACTCCGTAATGATAGATGCTTCAGAAAAGCCTTTTGACGAGAATGTGAGCATATCTGCCAAAGCGGTGGAAATGGCAAAGCCCTACGGCGCCAGTGTAGAGGCCGAGCTGGGCTACGTCGCCAAACTGGGACAGGAACAGGGCGGCGGCTTCACCACCCCGGAGCAGGCGGTAGAGTTTGTCAATCGCACCGGCGTCGATGCCCTGGCCGTCTCCATAGGCTCGGCCCACGGCTTCTACAAGCAGCCGCCCCACCTCGACATCCCCCGCCTGAAGGCCATACATGCCGCCACGCCCGTAGCGCTGGTGCTGCACGGCTCATCCGGCATCCCTCACGACCAGGTGCGCGAGGCCATAGCCGGCGGCATAGTCAAGGTCAACCTCGCCACCGAGATCAAAGACAATTTCATGCGCGCCCTCAAGAAAGTGCTCTCCGAGAGCGACGAGATAGACCTTCGCAAGGTCTTTCCAAAGGCGATGGAGCCGGTTGTGGAACTCCTCAAAGAAAAATACGCCGTCACCGGCGCAACGTGTGAAGCGTAAGTTGCTCGCACTCAGTGACAAACAAGAAGTGCCTCCCCTGTATTTCGGGGGAGGTACTTCTTGTAAGTAACTATGTACGTGGGCATTACGCTCCACACACGGGACCTTCTTAGAACAACAGCAGGAACAGGCCAGCTGCCAGTGCGGCGCCAACCATGGGGCCGCACACGGGAACCCAGCTGTACCACCAGCCACTGTCGCGCTTGCCGGCGATGGGCAGCACGGCGTGGGCCAGACGGGGGCTGAGGTCGCGGGCGGGGTTGAGCGCATAGCCGGTAGTTCCGCCGAGCGACATACCTATGGACATGATCAGGCAGGTCACGGGCCAGGAGCCGAGCGAACCGGTTCCCAGTGCGACACCGCCCATAGAGAAGGCATTGCCTTCGGTAGCCAGGGCCAGGATGACGAACACCAGCAGGCAGGTTGCGATCACCTCGCAGAGGAAGTTGCGCCAGGGATTCTTGATGGCCGGCATAGTGCAGAAAGTGCCCAGCATGGTGTCGGGCTCTTCGCTGGTAGCCTTGTAGTGGTCCTTATAGAATATCCACACCAGCACTGCGCCCAGAAAACCGCCCAGCATCTGGGCGATGATATAACCGCAGACCAGCTCCCAGCCGAACTTGCCGGCGATGGCCAGGCCGAGGGTCACGGCGGGATTCAGGTGAGCGCCCGAGACGGGACCTGCGATGAGCACGCCCATCATCACGGCCAGACCCCAGCCGAGGGCGATTACTACCCACCCTGCGCCTTTGGCCTTGGAATGGTTCAGGGAGGTTGCGGCGCAGACTCCGTCGCCAAGAAGCACCAAAACAAGGGTGCCTATGAATTCGAAAATATACTTTGGATCCATATTATTGTCTTGTTAAAGTTCTTGAAATAGCATCCGCCCAGCCGGCTTTGACGGCTGCGGTATCGGCCCCTGAAGGCGAGAAGTTACGCTCAGCCTTCCACTGCTGCTTGACCTCTTCCAGGGAGCTCCAGTAGCCCACTGCAAGGCCGGCCAGATAGCAGGCGCCCATTGCTGTGGTTTCGGTCACCTCGGGACGGATCACGGAAGCGCCCAGGATATCGGACTGGAACTGCATCATCAGGTTGTTGCGCGAAGCGCCGCCGTCTACCTTGAGCTCGGCCAGACGTACCCCGGCATCGCGCTCCATTGCAGACACGATGTCCATGGTCTGGAAAGCGATGCCCTCCAGCGCAGCGCGGGCGATATGCGCCGCGGTCGTGCCGCGGGTAATGCCGCAGATGACTCCGTGGGCATACTGGTCCCAATAGGGAGCCCCCATACCGGTGAGCGCCGGCACGAAATATACGCCGCCGTTGTCGGGCACAGACGCTGCCAGGGCCTCGATCTCGGAAGATGAGCGGATGATGCCCAGGCCGTCGCGCAGCCACTGC
>CACXHG010000250.1 GCA_902767355.1 uncultured Bacteroidia bacterium | reverse complement strand
GAAGAGGTTATCGCCACTATCCGCGAGCTTCTGAGCTACATTCCCCAGAACAACCGCGAGGAGGCCCCCATGGTACCCACCAACGACCCCATCGACCGCAAGGAGGATTCGCTGAACGAGATCATTCCCGACAGCCCCAACGAGCCTTACGACATGTACAAGGTTATCGACGCCATAGTGGACGACGGCAAGTTCTTTGAGATCCATAAGGAATATGCCCGCAACATCATCGTCGGCTTCGCCCACATGGGCGGCATCAGCGTCGGTATCGTTGCCAACCAGCCCAAGAATCTGGCCGGCGTACTGGATATCAACTCAAGCCGCAAGGGCGCCCGTTTCGTGCGCTTCTGCGATGCCTTCAACATCCCCATCGTGACTCTGGTGGACGTGCCCGGCTTCCTTCCCGGCACCCAGCAGGAGTTCGGCGGCGTGATCCTGCACGGCGCCAAGTTGCTCTACGCCTACGGCGAGGCCACCGTTCCCAAAGTGACCGTGACCCTGCGCAAGAGCTACGGCGGAAGCCACATCGTGATGAGCTGCAAGCAGCTGCGCGGCGACATGAACTACGCATGGCCGACAGCCAACATCGCTGTGATGGGTGCCGACGGCGCAGTCGCAGTCCTCTATTCCAAGGATATCAAGGCAGCCGCCACCCCCGAAGAGGCCGCAGCCATCAAAGAGGCCAAGAAGAAAGAATACGACGACCTGTTCTGCAACCCCTACAAGGCTGCAAGCTATGGTTATATCGACGATGTGATTGAGCCCCGCAACACCCGTTTTCGCGTGATCCGCGCCCTCAATCAGCTCCGCGACAAGAATCTCTCCCTCCCGGAGAAGAAACACGGCAATATCCCTCTGTAAAATCTTTTGGCTATGACAATGTTTTTAACAAACTGGCCTTCTGTATGGGCTATGACCGGCGTGGGTATCGGCATCGTGTTCGTGATACTGATCCTGCTGGTGCTTGTACTGCAGATCTTCACTTTGCTCGCAGTCAAGAGGGCTCCCGCAGGCGTAGTGCAGGGCATTCCCGCCTCAGACCCCGCCTCATCGAAGGTTGTCCACGAAGATGAAGAAGAGATGGCCGCAGCCATTGCCGCAGCCCTGTTCTTGCAGTCAGAAGAGGCTCACGACCAGGAGAGCGGCATCATCACCATCGTGCACAACGACCACAGCAACTGGCATCATTTCAAATAGAATCATTTACAAACAAGTCCAATGAAAAAGTTCAATTTCAAGATAAACGGCAACGAATATCAGACAACCGTAGAGCAGTCCGGCGAACTTCTGCAGGTCACTGTCAACGGCAAGTCATTTACTGCAGAGCTTGAAAAAGAGGCTGCCGCCGCTCCCAAGGTGGCCGCTCCGGCCGCAGCAAAACCCGCAGCTGCAGCTGCTCCCGCAGCCGCTCCGGCCGCAGCCGCTCCCGCAGGCGGCAAGGCAGTGGAATCCCCCCTGCCCGGCGTTGTAGTAAGCATCGCAGTGTCTGCAGGACAGGCTGTAAAGGCTGGCGACACCCTGCTCACCCTCGAGGCAATGAAGATGGAGAATGCCATCCAGGCAGAGGCCGACGGCACCGTTGCCAAGGTTCTGGTTTCTGTTGGCCAGTCTGTACAGAGCGGCGACGCTCTTCTGGAAATAGCATAACGGAAGATGAGCAATACAGCAAAAAGAGCTTTCAAAGTTCTCCTTTTCGTTATCGCACTGTTTGTTGCAGCCCCGCTGTTTGCCCAGGACTTCGATTTTGGCCAGACTATGTCCAAGTTCGCTTCGGACACAGGTTTCGCCCACATCGCAGCCACTGCCGGCGGCTGGAAAACCCTGGTGATGCTGGTCATCTCCTGCGTGCTGCTCTATCTTGCAATAGTCAAGAAATATGAGCCGCTGCTGCTGCTCCCCATCGCCTTCGGAATGTTGCTCACCAACTTCCCTGGCGCCAACCTCTTCCACACAGAGCTCTGGAACGACGAGTTCCTGAACCCCGACAGTCCGTTCTATCACAGCTACAAGCACATCCTGGCCGACGGCGGCCTGCTGGACATACTCTACATCGGTGTCAAGCTGGGTGTTTATCCCTGCCTGATCTTCCTGGGCGTAGGCGCTATGACAGACTTCGGCCCGCTGATCGCCAACCCCAAGAGCCTGCTGCTGGGCGCTGCCGCACAGCTGGGTATCTTTGCCACCTTCATCGTGGCTCACCTGATGGGCTTCACCTCCCAGGAGGCTGCTTCCATAGGCATCATAGGCGGTGCAGACGGCCCGACGGCCATCTTCCTGACCAGTAAGCTGGCTCCCCATCTGCTCGGCCCCATCGCCGTGGCCGCCTACAGCTATATGGCACTGGTGCCCATCATCCAGCCGCCCATCATGCGCGCCCTCACCACCAAGAAAGAGCGTCAGATAGAGATGAAGCAGCTGCGCGCGGTGTCCAAGAGAGAGAAGATACTCTTCCCCATCGTGGTCACCATCATCATCGCCCTGCTGCTCCCCAGTGCGGCTCCCCTGATCGGCTGCCTCATGCTGGGCAACCTGTTCCGCGAGAGCGGCGTGGTTGAGCGCCTGAGCAAGACCGTGCAGAACGAGCTCAACAACATCGTGGTTATCTTCCTGGGCGTGACCGTAGGCGCCACCGCCACAGCAGACACTTTCCTGCAGTGGCGCACCCTCGGCATCCTTGCCGTGGGCATCGTGGCCTTCGGCATCGGTACCGGCGGCGGCGTGCTGCTGGCCAAGCTGATGAACCTCTTCACCAAAGAGAAGGTCAATCCGCTGATCGGCTCTGCAGGCGTATCCGCAGTGCCCATGGCAGCCCGCGTGTCCCAGACCGAAGGTCTCAAGGCCAACCCCCGCAACTACCTGCTCATGCACGCCATGGGTCCCAACGTGGCCGGCGTGATCGGCAGCGCGGTGGCAGCCGGCATCCTGCTGAGCATGCTCGGTTAGGTCCCCTTCGCGCTGGAGCACAACCTGCTACAGCTCAACGCAATACAATAAGTTACCCCTTCGTTTTCGAAGGGGTAACTTTTTATAAAGCCTTATCTGTAAACTCGTTACACTCCAGCCGTTATCGTTCTCCGAAAATCGCACTTCCGATACGGACGATGGTGGCGCCTTCCTCTACGGCTATGGGCCAGTCGCCGCTCATTCCCATGGAGAGTTCCTTCAGGCCGGTGGCCTGCTGGACCTCGCGGGCGCGATGGAAGTCGCTGCGGACCACATCCATGTCGTCGGTATTCGTGGCCATCGCCATTATGCCGCAAAGGCGCACAAAGGGGTATTTGCCGGCGGCCGCTTCTTTGGCCACGGCCACTGCTTCCTCCGGCGCAAAGCCACCCTTGGTCTGCTCGGCAGCCACGTGGACCTCCAGAAGGCAGTCCACCACCTTGCCAAGGCGGGACGCCGCAGCGTCGATGGCCTCGAGCAGATGCAGCGAATCC
This sequence comes from uncultured Bacteroidia bacterium, assembly GCA_902767355.1. Classification (GTDB taxonomy): domain Bacteria; phylum Bacteroidota; class Bacteroidia; order Bacteroidales; family UBA932; genus Equibacterium. Next base: position 713 of record CACXHG010000250.1, on the reverse strand, counting down.
ACCGACTCAATCAGGGCGGCGTAGGGTATCACATTCTTGATTTTATTGGTCTGCAGGTGGCCTATGAAGTGCCATTCAATATCCTTCGGCAGGTCCTTGGCCTTGGACGCCATCTCCAGCGGGCGGTTTTCGCCAAAACGACGCTGGCCGGCCGCGTACGCAGCCATGATGTCCTCTTCGGGCTTGAATTTGGAAACCGCAACCAGCTTTACATCCTGCGGAATGGTCTCTATCAGGGACTTGATATTGCCTGCAACACTCATTATTTGCGCTTTTGCTGGGCTCTCTGCTGTTGCTGCTGCATCTTGTAGGCCTCTTCCAGCCGCTGCTGGAACTTGGACTTGCGGGGCTCCTTGGTCTCTGCGCTCTTGCGGGCGATCTGGGCCTTGAGCTTCTCCTCGCTGACCACATACTTACGGATAAACCAGTTCTGTCCGATAGTGATAAGGTTGGACAGGAAGTAATAGTAGTTGAGGCCGGCGGAGAAGTTGTTGCAGAGCAACACCATGAATATCGGCATCATCCACACGGTCATGAACTGCATGCCGGGCATAGACTGGTTCTGGGCTGCGGTGCTGCTGGCGGTCATCTTGGAATAGACGAACATGGACACGCCCATCAGCAGGGCAAAGAGCGAGATGTGGTTGCCGTACATCGGGATCTTGAAGCCGAAGTCCAGTATGGAGTCGTAGGTAGAGAGGTCCTGCGCCCAG
>CACXHG010000249.1 GCA_902767355.1 uncultured Bacteroidia bacterium | reverse complement strand
GTGGTCTTCAGCGAAGAGCTGCCCGACCGGGACGCCATAGTGGAGGATGCCGGCCGCAACAAAAAGAGTCAGGTGGGCACCATAGCCTATCTTCCGGCAGTCTTCGGCTGCGTCTGCGCCCAGGCGGCTATTGCGCACTTGACAAATAATGACTAAATTGGCACGATATTGACTATTATAGTAAGGATAATTATTAAGTGACATAATGGCAGAGAACAGTTTACTCTCAAAGATAGAAGACCTCAAGGCGAAGTACGCTTCGCTGCAGCAGCAACTGGCCGATCCCGAGCTGATTGCCGACATGAAGCGCTTCGTGCAGGTCAATAAGGAATATAAAGAGCTGGAGCCCATCATGGCTGCCGGAGAAGAATACCGCCGTCAGGTGGACAGCCTGGAGATAGCCAAGGATATTCTCCTCAACGAGAAGGATCCCGAGTTGCGCGAGATGGCAAAGATGGAGGCGGCCGAGATAGAGGAGCGGCTCCCCAAGATGGAAGAGGATATCAAACTGTTGCTGATTCCCGCCGATCCCGAAGATGACAAGAACGCCATTCTGGAGATACGTGGCGGCACTGGCGGCGACGAGGCTGCCATTTTTGCCGGCGACCTTTTCCGTATGTACGCCAAATATTGCGAGAAGAAGGGCTGGAAAATGGAGGTCAACTCTTCCAGCGAAGGCGCAATGGGCGGCTTCAAGGAGATCGTGTGCAAGATTTCCGGAGAGAAAGTCTATGGCACTCTGAAATACGAGAGCGGCGTGCACCGCGTGCAGCGCGTGCCTCAGACCGAAACCCAGGGCCGAGTGCATACCTCTGCCGCATCGGTGGCAGTGCTGCCGGAGGCGGACGAGTTTGACGTGGAGCTGAACATGAACGACATCCGCAAGGATACCTACTGCGCCTCTGGCCCCGGCGGCCAGTGCGTGAACACCACCTATTCTGCGGTGCGTCTGACCCATATCCCCACCGGACTGGTGGTGCAGTGCCAGGATCAGAAGTCGCAGATAAAGAACTTCGAGAAAGCCCTCGAAGAGCTCCGCACACGCCTCTACAATTTTGAATATCAGAAATATATAAGCGAGATTGCCGCAAAGCGCAAGACCCTTGTATCCACCGGCGACCGCAGCGCCAAAATCCGCACCTACAACTACCCGCAGAGCCGCGTGACCGACCACCGCATAGGCTACACCATGTATAACCTGCCGGTGTTTATGGACGGCGAGATCCAGGAGCTGATAGACCAGCTTCAGATTGCCGAGAACGCAGAGCGCCTCAAAGCCGCAGGCGAAGAAAACTAATTTACTTACTATATGGACAGCAAATTACTGCACATCGCCCAGCATTTCGCCCTGGAAGGCGAGATTGCCTCTATCGACCGCCTTGGCGAGGGCTTCATCAACGACACGCTCACCATCACCATGGCAGGCGAAAAGCGCCCGCGCTACATACTCCAGCGCAAGAACCACAATGTGTTCCCAGACGTGCCCGCAATGATGGACAACATCTACCGCGTCACCACCCACATCAAGGCCAAGATTGTGGCTGCCGGCGGCGACCCCATGCGCGAGACCCTCACGATTGTGCCTGCCATAGACGGCAAGTTCTATCATAAGGATTCCGAGGGCAACTACTGGGCAGTTTGCGTGTTCATAGCCGATTCCGTGACTCACGACCGCGCCGACACCCCCGAACTGGCCTTCAAGGGCGGCGAGGGCCTGGGCCTGTTCCAGAGCCAGCTGGCAGACTTTACCGAGCCTCTGGCAGAGACCATTCCCGGGTTCCACAATATCCGCTTCCGCTTCCAGCAGTGGGACGAGGCCGTAAAGGCCGACGCTGCAGGCCGCGTCAAAGACCTTAAGGAGGAGATTTCGTGGGTAGAGAGCCGCCGCGCCAAGATGCTCGATTTCTGGCATCTGGTAGAGACAGGCCAGCTGCCCATGCGCGTCACCCACAACGACACCAAGCTGAGCAACGTGCTCTTTGACAAGGACGACAACGTGCTCTGCATGATTGACCTGGATACCTGCATGAGTTCCACCGCCCTCAACGATGTGGGCGACGCCCTGCGCTCCTACACCAACACCGGTGCAGAAGACGACAAGGACCTGGACAAGGTGTCTATGAATCTCGAGATTTACAAGGCTTACATGGCCGGCTATCTGTCCAAGATGCGCCCCTGCCTGACAGCCAAGGAACTTGAGATGCTGCCATTTGCCGGCATCTACATCACATTTGAGCAGGTGCTGCGCTTTTTGATGGACTATATCAACGGCGACACCTATTATCGCATCGCCTATCCGGAGCACAATCTGGTGCGCACCCGCGCCCAATACAAGCTCCTGACCAGCATGGAGTCCCAGTGGGACCAGATGCAGGAGATCTAGCTTCTTTCTTCCTCTACAGCCTCCATGTAGAATTGCTCCCGTTGCTGCTGCGATATAAGGTATCGGAGCATGCGGGAGCTTTCCTGCAGTCCGTCTTCCAGATTGCACACGAAGAGGTCGTTTACGTCGGCCAGATATAGCCGGTTGTATTTGATGCTCTGATATTTCTGGAGGGAGATGGTGTAGTGCATAATCTTGATTGCGTCCCTCTCTTCGAGATCGTCTTTGCTGAACACGTACAGGCCCATCTTTTTCCACTGGCCGTAAAAACCGTCGCCGGCTTTGGCCACCTTGCTCTCCAGGATGCGCCGCATGGGCAAGGCCATCTTCCAGTACAGCAGCTCTTTTGCGCCGATGTAGCGGCCTTTGCCAAGGCCGTAGGAATAGCCGTATTGCAGTATCTGCTCTGTCTCGGAGTCGCTGCGGCCCTGTGTGATGCCGGCCATGTCTTCCAGCAGCCGGGCCTCTGCCGCACGGCTTTCTTCCATTGCACGTGTCACTTCTATGCCTATGCTGCGGTCGTCTTCGCTCTGCAGGTCCGGCCTGTCCCTGTTCACCAGGCAGTCAAATTCTTTTCCTATCAGTGACGACAGGGTAATCGCCGCATAGCGCTCAAAAAAGCAGGTGTCAAATTTGCGGGCCATTACAGTGCAGATGATTAAACTTACTACGAAGTTAACAATTCTACGTCTATTTTGTACTTTTGTATACACAACTGCTGATTCTTATGAAAACAGGCACATCCGCTTTTTTTTTTT
>CACXHG010000248.1 GCA_902767355.1 uncultured Bacteroidia bacterium | reverse complement strand
GTGCTCCCATTTTTCCCGTTCCTCGGGCCAGACCGAACTGCAAACACGCAGCGGGCCGATCACCAGCGCCTTGCTGACCTCGAAGCTGTCATACATGAGGTCTGCGATGGCGGTCAGGGAGATTGCCGTCTTACCCAAACCCATGGAAACAAGCAGCATAGCCTCTGGATGGGTTTTCAGGTAATCAACGCAGGAATTCTGATATTCATGCAAATCGCTTCTTTGCATATTTCTCGGCCATTTCCCTTATGATTCGGTTCAGCAGCGCCGGGCCGTCCAGATCCGTCAAAGTACCGAAATAACCGGAACAGAAGAATTTGGTGATTTCCCGGACCGTGTCCTGTGCCGCTTTGTCGTTCGGGTGGCGCTTCAGCCGCCTGTATGCGGGCCGGAAATCTCTCACCGCCTGCAGGATGATGGCGTTAGTGAGGTCTCTCCAGCCTTCATCCGACATTGATCTCCCTCCAGGTGATCATGCTGATCGATCCGGCGGCGTGGGACAGCTTCACGCGGTCGATATCCTTTTCCCTGATCAGTCCCGTGATGGTTTCAGACTGTTCGCGCAGCGCTTTCATCGTGTCCAGGTGGCGGACCTTCAGCGCCTCGACCTCTTTTTCCAGATAAGCGATATACGCCTCTGCGTCGCTGTCCGGCCTGATCCATTCTTCCAGCAGATCCCGCGCCTCACAGCCCATACGCTCTTCTATCAGCCGCAGGAGGCCGCCCAGATCGAATACAGTCTCAATTCCGCCGTCCGGCATCGTGATCGTCGTTGCCATCGTGCCCTCCAATCTCCCGGATGATGCCGGGAATCTGATCTGCGCTGTCCATCACATACACTCTGAAGCCCAGCGCCGCGAGCTGCTCATGCCGTCTCACCTGCAGCGGGCGCGGCTTTTTGCCCGGAGCTTTTGCCTCGACGAAGCCGATATGCCCACCAGACATCAGGACGATGCGGTCTGGCATTCCATCGAAACCGGGGCATACCAGCTTGGGACAGATACCGCCCGCGGCTTTCGCAGCCCGAACCAGTTTCATTTCAATCTCTTTCTCGCGCATTGTATTCCTCCCAAACAAACCACAGCCACATTTTTTCGCATGCTGTAGCCGCTGCAGTACTTTTAAAACTTCTCCGCGCCTCATGGCAGCCCATGAATCTACTGCCCCGGCCATATTTACCTCCTTGAACAGGAAGAACGGTTGAAACGGTTTTTCCTTACGCGCCCAAAATACGCGCGCCTACATGCAACTATATATATAAATATATTTTTTTTTATACTATAGTAATAGTTGTTCATTCATTCCTGGTGCCGTGTTTTTCCCATTTTTGGAGGTTGTGGACGGAACGGTACAAACCATGGATGAATCATGGTTGTCTTCCGTTCCGTCCGATTGTTCAATCAATCACGCTGGTAAACGCGCTGTCTGCCGTAGATAGGGAGATAGAGGAGTTTCCCTGTTTTGCTCCACCCCTCCATGCGCGTCATAACAGCCGCAATGGCGTAGCTATCGGCGGGTTTCATATCCTCCTTCGGCTTGCCAAAGCACTCGCACCAGATTTCCATATTGCTGACTGCCATACGGCGGCGCGTGCCAGTCGGCCTGGTGGGATCGTCGCTGTTGCGGATGTAGTCCCGGCGGTCATAGATGTCCATGGTATCCCAGCTGACAGGCAGCAACATGTCGAGGTATTCAAGCACCAGCCCTTCGCGGTCGTCCTGCTCCATGGCGGCCCGCTGCTCCTGCTTCGCGTAATCCTCCAGCCCAGCGGGGAGGTATAACTTCTCCCCGGCCTGCGCCAGCACAGCGACCTCCGCCCAGATCTGCTGTACGGTCTCAGGCGCCATATCCCAGGGCTTGTATTTGCTTCCGCCGTTTACCTTTACGTTCCAGAACCGGCGGTTGCCGGTGATGTCGCGCAGATAGCCGTTTTCGCTGTTGGTGGTGCCGAAGAACACGCACTGGCGCTGGTGGGGCGTAACCCTCCGCCCGAACGATGCGCGGTACTTGTCATCCTGGCGGGAGATGAAGGCTTTGACCTTTTCCAGGTCGGCCTTCTTCATGCCGGCCATTTCGCCGATTTCGTGAATCCAGTATCCCTGCAGTTTCTCTGCGGCAGTTTTGTCGTTCAT
>CACXHG010000247.1 GCA_902767355.1 uncultured Bacteroidia bacterium | reverse complement strand
GTGAACTCTGCCGAAGAATAAAACTGCCACTGTCCGCTGCCGTGGGGGACGCCTTCGTAGACCCTGACGGCCTGGCGTGCCACAGCCGGGGCGGGGTTGACGATTGCTGCACGGCCGGCGGTGATTCTTTCAATTTCTTCCGTGAGGAAGGGATAGTGTGTACAGCCCAGCACAATGTGGTCGGCTCCGGCTTCCAGCATGGGGTCTATGTATTTGTGCAGCAGGGCTATGGTGTCTTCGCTGTGGGTATTGCCGCCCTCGACGGCTTCTACCAGGCCGTAGCCTACCTGCTCTATGACTTTTACATCTTTCTGGGCCGTGGTCCAGTGGGCAAGTGTGGCGTGGTACAGCTCTCCCGTGAAGGTCACTGCGGTTGCCAGGACCCCGATCACCCCGGTATGCGTGTGCAGGATAGCCGGTTTGATGGCCGGCTCCATGCCCACGAACGGGATGTCGAACTGGCTGCGCAGGTCTTTAATGGCGGCGGCGGTGGCTGTGTTGCAGGCGACCACAATCATATCGGCCCCCTCTGAAATGAGAAAGCGGGATACTTCTGCGGCGCGCGTGCGCAGGAATTCCTTGCTTTTGAGGCCGTAGGGGCAATGTCCGCTGTCGGCAAAATACAGGTAATCGCTCGTAGCGTCCAGCGCTATAAGCTCTTTGAGGACGGTCAGCCCGCCGAGTCCCGAATCGTAAACGCCAATCATAATCTGATCTTGACTGATAGTGCAAAACTGTTGGCTGCCGTCAGGTAGGCGGCGCCAATGCCGAAATTCTCGCTCAAAAATGATGCCCCGACGCTGGCGTACGTGGGCAAGACTTCTGCCTTTGTGCTGATGTGGGCGCCAAGGCGCAGCGCCAGGCGTCCGTTATACACATAGCCGGCGCCGACGCTGGCCAGGAAAGTGGACCATGCCGGCATGGCGCCGAAATCGGCTGCCCCCTCTACGGCATGCCTGCCGCCAAAAATGCCGTACAGTCCGGCCTTATAGGTGGTCGGCAGGGGATAGGAGCCGTAGCCATAGCCTATTGCCTGCCCGAGATTGTTGACGGCAAAGCCTGTGTATATGTTTCTGGAAACCTTCCATCTGCCCTCTATGTCAATCGCATACGCCCTGGCGCTGTAATTGTCGGCCAGCGAAGAGCGTATCATTTTTCCGGCCGCCAGAATCGCGATCTTTCCGGACGGTTTATAACAGACGTCTATGGCGGCCATCAGTTCACTGGGCTGAAAGGTGCCCAGCGGCTGGCCGTTGTCGCTGTAGGTTACCATCTCTCCCATATTGTTGGTGGTGATGTCCAGTCCGAGACGCAGGGACCGGGCGATCCAGGCTGCGGCGCGATAGTCGGTAAGATTGTAGTCTATGGCACTCTTCTGCCAGAGGACCTTGCTCACTGCGGCCTCGAATATTGTGGCTGCGGAGTCCAGCGGCTCGGGATCGGCGGCGTGGGCCCCGCCCAGGGCAAGCTGCCTGGCCGACATCCTGACAGTGACAAAAGGCACGACCTGGGCTGCGGCCGCAAGGCTCAGGCACAGCATCAGGACAGATATGGCGAGGCGGCGCATCATAGCTTGGCTATCTTTCTGGAGACTGTCCCGGAGCCAGTCCTGGTGATTACTTCATAAACCCCTGCCGGAAAGCCCGACATGTCGATGACCGTCTCGCCGAACGGCTCGACTGAGAGCGTCTGGTGGTATAGATCGGCTCCGGCGGCATTCCTGATAAGGACCTCCACCTTAAGGGGAGCTCCGACGCGGAGGTGCAGCCTGCCGTCGGTGACGGGGTTAGGGTAGATTTCCACCTCCGTGGTCTGGTCCCTGACCAGAAGCCTGAAGGAAGAGGACACGGATTCGGCGCCGTTGTCGCTGGCCACCAGGCTTATCAGGGTCTGGCCGTACTGTTTGGGTATTATCCTGGCCTTGCCGCCCTCTATGCTGACCTTTACTATGGAGGGATTGTCGATGTTGGAGACAAACGACAACGGCTCTCCGTCAGGATCGGAGAAATATTCCGCCAGATCGAACTCGGCGGTCTGCCCGCCCTGCAAAATCAGATCCGGCATGTCGGAAATCAGCTCCGGCGGACGGTTGGGCATGACCTTGTAGTTAACCGTGACGCTGCTGGTAAGGCCGGAGTCGTCCGATACCTGGAGCGTGAAAGAGTACTCGCCAGGGACCGTTTTTGGGCCCAGTATGCTGATGCGGACCTTGTCGCCGCTGCGGTTTAAGGTCAGGCTTCCGTCGTTGTCGCCGGCCAGGGTGGCGGTGACCGCGTCCTGGTAGGGGTCGCTTACGGTGTATTCCAGCAGGCGCATCTCGTGGGAATAGAGCGTGACGGAGCCATATTCCTCGGAAGGGCTTATCACGGGCGGGAGGTTGGCTGCAGTGTGAACCAGGGTGCACTGGCTCAGGGGTGTGCTGTTGCCGAATTCGTCGGTGAGGGTGGCGGCAATCCAATAGTCAGTGTCGTAGTCAAGGATGCCGGTGCTTACCTGGAAGGGAGTTTCGCCGCATTCGCTGCGGATGCTGCGTATGATGTAACGGATGTTGTCGGTGGCAGTGAATGGATGGTCGCTTATGTAGATGCGGGCCGAAGAAATCCAGCTGTGGGCATCGCCGTCGGTGGGTTCGGCAGAAAGCACAAGGTTGATGTTGCGTCCCTCGGCCGTAGCGGTCATGCCGCTGATCTCGAAAGGGGTATGGCCGCTGTCCGAAGCGATGGCCGTATAGGCGCTTACCAGCCCGACACCGGGATATTTGATGGGGTTGTCCTCGCTTATGTCGGTGGCGTAGTGCAGCAGCAGGTCGATGAGATTCTCGCGGGTGAAACCCTCTCCGCCGCGGTTGGCGATTATCAGGGCAGCCACGCCGCTGACATGGGGCGCAGCCATAGACGAGCCGCTGTAGTAGCCATATCTGTCGCCAGGCATGGTACTGTAGATGTCGTAGCTGCCATTGCCTCCCGGGGCGGCTATATCGACCCACGGACCATAGTTGGAATAAGATGCCAGACGGTAGTCGGCGCCCAGCGCGCTCACGCTCACAACCTCTTCATAGGCAGCTGGATAGGAAGGGTCAGGGGACTCTTCGTTGCCGACGGCGAAAATCACCACGCCGCCCTTCATCGGGCCTTTTTGCCGGCCCTCCGCATCGGTCCCCGCATTGGCGTTGAAATAATCTATGGCCTGCTTGGCATAAGAAGGCATATAGTCGGCCTCGTCGTAGTCCCAGCTGTTCTGGCAAATGATGGCGCCGTGGTCGGCAGCCCATTTGATGGCCTTGGCATCGTCGCCGCTGTCGTCGGAATTCTCTTTGAAAATCTGGCAGGACATCAGCCTCACACCCGGTATGCCCGCTGCGGAGTTGCCTCCGGCGATGCCGCAACCGCCTTTGCCATTGTTGTTTACGGCTGCGATTGTGCCGGCAACGTGAGTGCCGTGGCTCTCAGAAGAGATATTGTAAGTGTTGTTGATGAAATTGTAGCCGTATCTCTGGCTGCCGGTTTTTTCGGGATTGAGCCACATGTTGTCGGCCAGGTCTTCGTGGCTGAAATCGATGCCTCCGTCCACCACGGCCACCACTATATCCCCGCTTCCCGGCAGGTAATTCTCCCAAACCCGGGCCACATTCACGTCGCAACCGGCTTTGGCCCCCTTGCCGCCGCCGTTGATGTAGTGCCACTGGCGGCTCAGGGCAGGGTCGTCGAAGATGCTGCCGGAAGCGGCCCTGACCGGGGTGAAAAGCGGTCCGGCGGCATATTTCCAGCTGACGTCCTGCAATTTGTGGCGGTGCTTTCGGGGGATGTATTCTGTCTTTTCCACGCCTTCTATCCCGCGTATCGAGCTGCCGGCCTTGGTCAGGGGCAGGTCTTCTGCCAGGATTACATCGTACCAGCGGTGCAGGCCGCACTTTCTGCTGCGCGCCTCAAACTCGCCGGCGTCGGGAAAGGTCCGCTCCAGAGAGACGATTCCCTCGGCCGCGTGGCGGGCGGCATAGGCTGCCGGGTCGGCCTCTATCTCGGCGGCCGTCGCTTCGCTCACATAGATGCACATGCGCCCCGGCATCACGGCTGATTCCCTGATGGCGGCGCCGTCGTCGGTGCTCACGACAGACTCACCTGACGCAGGCAGGGCGGCCTCCTTGGTGCAGGAGGCTGCGATCATGACAGCTGCCAGAGTGAGCATTATGTAAACGAAATTGCGCATAATCCCTCAAAGATACAAAAAAGAGGATGACAACTGCCATCCTCTTTCTTGAAATATGTTGGAAACGATTACTGCTTAGCCATGCGCTCGTAGTCTTCGGCACTGGTGACGATGAGTTTTTCATATTCACGCTGACCGGTACCGGCAGGGATGAGGTGACCGCAGATGACGTTCTCCTTGAGGCCTTCGAGGGTGTCGATACGGCCGCGGATAGCGGCGTCGCCCAGCACCTTGGTGGTCTCCTGGAACGATGCGGCGCTCATGAAGCTGCTGGTGCGCAGGGCTGCGCGGGTGATACCCTGCAGTACCTGGTTGGCAGTTGCCGGATGTGCGTCGCGGGCCACGACAATCTTCTTGTCCTGGCGGCGCAGGATCGAGTTCTCGTCGCGCAGGGCGCGTACGGTAACGATCTGGCCGGGGTGCATCTCGGTGGAGTCACCGGCGTCGGTAACGACCTTCTTGTCGTAGATGTTGTCGTTCTCGTCGATGAATTCCCATTTGTCCACCAGCTGCTCGGTGAGGAACTTGGTGTCGCCGGGATCCACGATCTGGACCTTGCGCATCATCTGGCGTACGATTACCTCAAAGTGCTTGTCGTTGATCTTCACACCCTGCATGCGGTATACGCTCTGAACCTCGTTCACAATGTATTCCTGCACGCGGACGGGACCAAGGATGGCGAGGATGTCGCTGGGCGAGATGGCGCCGTCTGACAGCGGCATGCCGGCCCTGACATAGTCGTTCTCCTGCACCATGATCTGCTTGGACAGAGGCACGCTGTAGGTCTTGGATTCGCCCGAACGGGAAGTGACGATGATGTCGCGGTTACCCCTGCGGGTGCGGCCCATCTTGACTTCGCCGTTGATTTCGGATACGATGGCGGGATTGGAAGGATTGCGGGCCTCGAACAACTCGGTAACGCGCGGCAGACCGCCCGTGATATCGCCGGCCTTGCCGGTTGCACGGGGGATCTTGAACAGAATGTCGCCGGTAGCGATCTTCTGGCCGTCCTCCACATTGATGTGGGCGCCGACAGGCAGGTTGTACTGCATGATGTCGTTGCCGCTGTCATCCACGATATGGATGGTGGAGGAGAGGTTCTTGTCCCTGCTCTCGATGATGACTTTCTCGCGGTGGACGGAGTACTCGTCGGCGGCCTCTTCGCGGTAGGTGACACCGTCGATGAGGTTCTCATAGCGCACGGTACCGGAATTCTCGGAGATGGCCAGGGCGTTGTAGGCATCCCAGTTGCAGATCAGATCGCCCTTGTGCACTTCGTCTCCGTTGCCGAAGAACAGCTCTGTGCCGTAAGGGATATTGTACTGCGACAGGGTGATGCCGGTGGTGGAATCCTTGATGGTCATCTCGGCTGTACGGCCGACTACGATGGTGTGGTTGCCCTTCTCATCGACCTTGGTGATGGTGCGCAGCTCCTCGAATTCGAGGGTACCGTCGTACTTGGCCTTGATCTCGGAGTCGGATACCACGTTGGAAGCGGTACCACCGACGTGGAATGTACGCAGGGTAAGCTGGGTACCGGGCTCGCCGATACTCTGGGCTGCGATGACGCCCACAACCTCGCCCTTCTCGACCATGCGGCCGGTGGCCAGGTTGCGGCCGTAGCATTTGGCGCACACACCCTTGCGGCTCTCGCAAGTGAGCACGGAGCGGATCTCGACCTGCTCGATGGGCAGCTTCTCGATCTGCTCCACGATGGCCTCGGTGATCTGCTCGCCGGCTTCCAGGATAAGCTCGCCTGTGAGCGGGTTGTAGATATTGTGCACGGAGGTGCGGCCGAGGATCCTCTCGCCGAGGGTCTCCACGATCTCGTCCTTGTCCTTGATGGCGGTTGCCACCAGACCGCGGAGAGTGCCGCAGTCTTCTTCGTTGATAATCACGTCGTGCGATACGTCCACAAGACGGCGGGTCAGATAACCGGCGTCGGCTGTCTTGAGGGCGGTATCGGCCAGACCCTTACGGGCACCGTGGGTAGAGATGAAGTACTCGAGTACGCTCAGACCTTCCTTGAAGTTGGCCAAGATAGGGTTCTCAATGATCTCTGCGCCGCTGGCACCGGATTTCTGGGGCTTGGCCATCAGACCACGCATACCGCACAGCTGGCGGATCTGGTCCTTGCTGCCTCGGGCGCCGGAATCAAGCATCATGTAAACCGGGTTGAAGCCCTGGTTGTCGGCCTTGATCTGCTGCTCCACGATGTTGGTAAGCTGGTTGTTGACCTTGGACCAGATGTCGATGATCTGGTTGTAGCGCTCGTTGTTGGTGATAAGACCCATGTCGAAGCTCTGCTGGATGGCGGAAACCTCGCTATAGCCTTTCTCGATGAGCTCGTGCTTCTCTTCGGGGATGAGCACGTCGGCCAGGTTGAAGGACAGGCCGCCGAGGTAGGCCATCTTGTAGCCGAGGTTCTTGATGTCGTCCAGGAACTGGGAGGTACGAGCCACACCGGTGTATTTGAGCACTTCGCCGATGATGTCGCGCAGGTTCTTCTTCTTGAGCAGGGTGTTGATGTAGGGAACCTCGTCGGGAACGACCTGGTTGAACATCAGGCGGCCGGGGGTGGTCTCGACAATCTCGGTGCCGAGTTCAGGGCGCATCTTGTCCTTGGGCAGGCGCACCTTGATCCTGGTTTGGAGGGTTACGCGGCCTTCGTTATAGGCGATGACCGACTCTTCGGGACCATAGAATGTGAGACCTTCACCCTTGGCGCCTTCGCGCTCTTTG
>CACXHG010000246.1 GCA_902767355.1 uncultured Bacteroidia bacterium | reverse complement strand
TCCCTGGCCTGGTCCAGCGAAGTGTCTGACTATACCGACGTAAGCCATATCGAGGCGACTCCCACCGCAGGCGGCAAGACGCTCAGCTTCGAGCTGACTGAGGCCGAGGCAAACCAGGCCGCCAAGACTATTTCCGGCCTTGCGCCTTCTACCGAATACGACATCGTGCTCTTCTTCAAGAGCGCCAGCCGCGGTACCGCAACCGTATATACTTCTCCCGCCCAGGGCTCTCTGACCAGAGTTTCCACTACCGAAGCCCTGATTGCCGCCATGACTGCCGGCGACGACGTCTATGTCGGCGCCGAGGGCTCTCCCTACTCTGTGGGCAGCATCACCCCCGCCAAGGGCTTCAAGATGCTGGGCGAATATGCCGCTGACGGCTCCAAGCCCGTGGTTATGGGCGACATCGTCCTTAACGAGGGCTTTGCCGGCGACCTGTATTTCGAGAACATCCACTTCGACGGCACTGGCCGCAGCCGCATCATAGACCACAAGGGCGGCGCTCTGTCCATAGACAAGATCAGCCTGGTAAACTGCGAAATCAGCGGCTATGCCTGCGGTATCTACTACGACAATGTAGATGGCCAGGTGGATCTGGGCGAGTTCCTGATAGAGGGCTGCGACATTCATGACATTGCCGGCAGCGGCGGAGACGGCTTTGACGTGCGCAAGAATGCCGCTATCGGCAAGATTATTTTCCGCAACAACACCGTCTGGAACAGCTTCCGCTCTTTCTTCCGCATGGACGACAGTGCCTCCGGCACCAATGTCACCCTGGGTGAGATGGTCTTCGAGGGCAATACCGTAAAAGGCGTTGCCACCAACGACAAGGGCATATTCTACATCCGCTGCCCCTGGACCAAACTGACCATTCAGCGGAACCTCTTCATGTACCAGACCGGCGACAAGGCCGTGCTTGCCACGACTTTCAATACCAAGCCGGAGAATGCTCCCGGCGACATTACGGCAAAAGACAACTACTGCTTCGCCAACGGGGCCAAATTCCTGACCGGAACCACCAACTTCACCGCCGACCAGATAAGCGCCACCGAGGTGGCCAAGGACCCCTGCTTCAACTCCAAGGGTAACTTCTTCAACCTTGCCAACGCCGACCTTCAGGAAAAGAAGGTGGGCGCGGCCAAGTGGTGGAACGCTTATGTGGAGCCCGTAGAAGATCTGACCCAGACTCTGACCGAGGCTCCCCACCAGTGGAACCTGGCCGATGCCAGCCTGTTCGCCGCCGACCTTACCAAGAGCAAGGTGCGCGACAACCTGCTGCTGGTCGCAAGCGAAGAGTGCCAGATGAATCTCGACGGAGCCATCAGCTTCAAGGCAGCCTCGGCTGTGAACAAGAAGGGTGTGCCCACTGTGGGATACGCTGCATTCAAGGTTAACGCTCCCGGTTCCGTAATCCTCAAGGTAGAAAATGGCACTGCCGGCAGCCAGGTGGTTGTGGCCTCCGGTGACAACGCCGGCGCCGAGGCGACCGTCAAAGGTTCTGCCGTGGCCGGCGATGCCCTGCAGAAGATTGTCATTGCAAACATCAGCGAGGAATCCATCATCTATCTCTACGCCACCGGTGCGGTGAAGGTCACCACTCTGGCGTGGTCGCCGGACGTTGCGGGCGTGAATACCGCCCTGGCAACCCCCAAGACCGCCATCGACGTGGACAAGATCACCGAAGGTGACCAGACCCCGATCACGGTTTCCTGGGAGGCAGTGGAGAATGCGGCCGACTACACCGTGACCTTCAACAAGAAGAAGACCACTACCGAAGAGCTCAGCTTTGTGATAGACGCCGAGACGGCATCTGCCCTGGAAAATGGCCCTTACACCGTTACGGTTGTGGCCAATCCGGCGGAAAGCGACATCTTCAACACCGCTTCGGAGCCTGCCGTCGTGGCCTTCGCAGTGATGGCTCCCGCCGGTAGCGACGAGCCGGTTGAGGTAGAGAAGACCCTTACCTGGGACTTCAGCGATGACGCGTGGAAGGCAGAATTGGCAGCCAAGGGTGCCAAGAATGCCGATATCACCAACTGGGTATCGGCCATCGACGGCCTCACCTGGACC
>CACXHG010000245.1 GCA_902767355.1 uncultured Bacteroidia bacterium | reverse complement strand
TGCCGTTTACGATGTGATACAGGCAGGCTGCGATATTGTCTTCTTCCGGGCCGAAATCGTGCAGGATATCGTCCGGACGCTCGTTGTCAGGGATAATTCCGGTATCAGGAATCATAGTTCCTTCGCCGTTCGCATTATAGAAGCAGATGGGCAGGAACACATATTTCAAGGCACTGTAGTCACCTTTTTCGTATGCTGCCTGATTCTTGGCTGCGTAAGGGTAAAGGAATACATACATTCCATTAGGTTTGCCATAAGTGACTTCACCTACGTGGTGAACGTTTGCCAGAGGTTTGAGACCGTTAAGCGTCATTTCAGAAGCAGAGGCGCTGCCGCCGCCGGTGATGAAGTACAGGCTCTTGAACTCAGGCGAATCCTTTGCACAAGATACCTTCTGCTCCGCATCCATAGATTTTAGTTTGTCATTATGGGTGCGTTTCACATAGATTTTCCCGTCGGCACTCTTGGGGGCCAGGTAGCTGACCAGCAGGTCGCTGGCGCGGGAATCGCCGCCTCCGTTGTAGCGCAGATCCACAATAAGGGTCTTTACGCCGTTCTCCTTGAAATAAGCCATTGGCTCAGTGATGTCATCGAGCATAGATTTGCCGTTGGCATCTTCGTCGGCCTTGAAGCTCAGGTAGTTGAAATAACCTACCGGCTCCGTCAGTCCGGGGTAGTCCTCGGCAGTGAAAATGGCTTTCTTGAAGCACGGACGCGTGTTGAGGCTCTCTGCGGCGGCGATGCTTTTCTTGACCAACTTGCCTTCGGTGTTCCTGAAAGTAAACTCGACTGTCTGGTTTGGAGTGGGGGCGTTGAACAAGGCGTTGAAATCGTCGGCATCTTCTTCGGAGCCCAGGGGCACGGTGATGTCGTTGGCCTTGGTTATCATCCAGCCGCGCTTCACGCCGGCCTTGTCGAAAGGCCCTCCGGGGTAAACGAAACGTATGTAGATATTATAGTCATCATTGTCGGTATAGGGCTGGTCGAGGCTTACACCGAAGGTGCCGTAAACTATGCCGCTCTCCTCAGCGATGTAATCCTGCCCGTCCATCATCCAACTCCAACGGTCCTGAGGCACCAGAAGTGCGTCGAAAAACTTGTAAATGTCGGATTGATAGGTATATGCCACGTTTTTCATATCGTGATACCAGTAATAGTAATCCGCCATAATGTCGTTTTTAAGGTAAGCTAGAGCTTTTTCGGCGGCATTGCGTCGCATCTGCTCTTCGTGAGAGATACCTTTATTTTCCGGATCTGCTTTTTCACCGCAGGAAATTGCTGTAAAAGCCGCAAAAGCCAGCAGAGCAAAGGTTTTGAAAATGCGTTTCATCTTTTATTCAGTGGGTTTTTCTACTATGAAGACATCCTCGCCATCTTCCTGGAAATAATAGTTCTCGCGGGCAAACATTTCGAGGGTGTCCTTGTTTGAAGTTAATTGGTTTATCCTTTCGTCAGTGGCCTTGATGGCCTGCCTGTAATACATTTCCTGTTTTTTCTGGCTGCGCAGGGTGGACATGCTCTTAATCATCTGATTGAGGCTTGTCCGGCTGTTGAAAAGTATCAGCGCCAGGAACACCAGCGTAGCGATCATATACTTATTGAGCAAAATACGGACCACGGCGCTCCGTGCCTTGAGCTCCGCGATTTTGTCCTTTGCTTTAGTAAATATTGACATAGAGCACAAAATTATTAAATTTGGGCTGAAATCTGCAACTTATGAAGCATTATTTGCCCGCCTGGGGCCAGAGCCTGATACTTGTCTTGATTTTTTTCGCCGGTTCGCTGGCGGCTGCCCCGGTGCAGTTGTCCGGAATCAATTCTTATTCGCTGGCGTATGCCATAAGCATGGCCTTCCCACTGGGCTGGGCCTGGCTGGCCTCCCGCCGCAACCGCCTGCAGGGCTTGGGCTACGTGCCGCTGGACGAGCCGCGCAAGGGTTCTTTCGGCAGCATGCTGCCGGTGTTTGCGCTGGCCATAGTCGCGACCCCCTTCCTGGGCGTGTTGATGGAGCCCCTGACCAATCTTTTCCCCATGCCGCAGTGGCTTCAGGAAGCCTTCGAGCAGGTGTTTGACACCTCTCGGCCGGTGGATCTGTTTATTTCCACGTCCATCCTGGCGCCGCTGTGCGAAGAGCTGCTTTGCCGCGGCCTTATATGCAGGGGGATGCTGTCCCGCTATAAACCCTGGGTGGCGATAGTCTCCTCGGCCTTGATCTTCGCCCTTCTGCACGGCAATCTGCAGCAGGGCATGGCCGCCCTCGGGCTGGGCGTCTTCATGGGCTGGGTCTATTACAAGACCCACAGCCTCTGGTGCACAATCGCGATACATTTTACAAACAATACCCTGTCGCAGGTAATGATGTACCTGTTCCCGGATCTGCCCATGACGGCAACCTATGCCAACATCCTGTCCGGGCCGCAGTACACAGCGCTCGTCATAGGCAGCGTAATCATCGTTGCGGCAGCCATTTATCTAATTTACAAAAACTACAGGAATGACCAAAGCATTATATCCTTTGCGCTTCGCCCCGCTGCAGGTGGAGAAGAGGTGGGGCGGTGACGCTCTTGCCAAAAAGTTCAACAAGAAACCCGCTCCCAGCCAGGAAGAGGACGGTGTCAACATGGACACCGTGGGCGAGTCTTTCGAGGTCTATGATTTCGGCGAGGATGCCAGCAGCCTGATTACCAACGGATTTCTGGAGGGTAACGACCTCTATTCCATACTTGAGACCTATCTGGGCGACCTGGTGGGCGACAATATCTACGATTTCTTCGGAAACCAGTTCCCCCTGCTGATAAAATATCTGAATGTGGAAGGCCGCCTTTCGGTACAGGTGCACCCTACCGACGAGATCGCTGCCGAGCGATACAATTGCCTGGGCAAGAATGAATTCTGGTATGTGATGGACGCCAAGCCCGATGCCGTGATATACATGGGTTTCAACCGGGACACCACCGCCGCGGAGTTCTATGCCAAGTGCAAGGACGAGACTGTGCCGGAAATCATGAATGCCTATCACCCAAGCAAGGGCGACTGCTTCTATATTAAGGCCGGCACCGTACATGCCGCCGAGGGCGGGGTGGTGATAGCCGAGATACAGGAGAACAGCGACGCCACCCTGAGGCTCTACGACTGGGGCTTCGAGAACAACCCGGCTACCCGCCGTCAGATGCACCTGGACGAGGCCATAGACTGCATAGATTACGGCAAGTACAAGGCCCCCGAGCTGTTCACCCCCTCCAAAATGGCAAACGGCGTGGTGTGCGACAACAAGTGGTTCACCATCAATGTGATGCATTTGGACAAGAGCACCGAAGTGGACCCGGACAACTTCAACAGCTTCGTGATCTACATGTGCGTGAGCGGCAAGGCCATCCTGGCCTGGGACGGCGGCCGGGAAATACTGGAAACCGGTTCCAGCATACTCGTGCCCGCGATGATGGGTCCTTACAGCCTCGCCCCTGAGGCTCCCGACACCGTCCTTCTGCAGGTGCACGTGCGCAAGATGGAAGAAGACAGAGACAATTATCTTGATAAATAATTATGGCAGACTCTACCAGACTGGACAAGTATCTTTGGTCCATCAGGGTCTTCAAGACCCGTTCCGAGGCTACCGACGCCTGCCGCGGGGGCAAGGTGACCGTGGGTGGCCAGGACGCCAAGCCCTCCCGCGAGGTCAAGGCCGGGGATATGATACAGGTGCGTAAAGGCCCCGTGCTCTACACCTACAAGGTCTTGCAGCCGATAGACCGGCGCCAGGGTGCGGCCCTGGTGGCGCAGTATGCCGAAAACCTCACCCCCGAGAGCGAACTTGGCAAGCTGCACGCCCCTCACGAGTCCTTCTTCGTGGTGCGCGACCGTGGCGCCGGAAGGCCCACAAAAAAAGAGCGCCGCCAGATGGACACTCTTTATTCTGCTTTGGAAGAGGAATTTTCTTCTGAAGATTTTTGAGGCGGCTGCAGCCGGTTGAACTTGGTCATTGCCCGGTCCGGCCCCTCCAGCACAAAACATTTTATCGCCTCCACTGCGTTGGACAGCACGTCCGGCAGTATGCGCTTCTGCTCGAGCAGCAGCTCTCCCAGCACAAAGTCTATCTGGCCGCCGGGGGCGAAGCCGTTGCCTATGCCCATCCGCAGGCGGGCGTACTGATTGCTGGCAAGGTGGTAGTCAATGCTCTTGAGACCGTTGTGGCCGCCGTCGCTGCCGCTCTTGCGCAGGCGCAGCGCACCGAAAGGCAGCGCCAGGTCGTCCACCACTACCAGCAGGTTTTCCGGGGCGATGTTAAGTTTGCTGAACCAATAGGCCACCGCCTTCCCGCTCAGATTCATGTAGGTGGAAGGCTTGAGCAGGTGCAGGGTGTTGCCCTTGAGCCTGACTTCGGCCATATCGCCGTAGCGGCCGCTTGAGAAAACAACATTGGACGCCCCAGCAAAGGCGTCCAATGCCATAAATCCCATGTTGTGCCTGGTGGCTGCGTACTCCGGACCTATGTTTCCAAGGCCAACTATGAGATACGTCTGAGCCATAGCACAAAGAGTATATATGATTACTCAGCGCTCTCGGAAGCGGCCTCGCTGTCTGCTGCGGCAACTGCGTTGCGGGTGGACAGGCAGGACACGATGATGGTAGCCTTGGGATTGACAATGCTGATGTTGTCAAACTTGAGGTCACCGGCGGTGATGCGCTTGCCGATTGCCAGAGGAGTAACGTCCACGGTGAGGTCGTCGGGAAGGTTGGCGAGCAGACCGCAGATTTTAAGTTTGCGGCGGCTTACCTGGAGCTTACCACCAGCCCTTACGCCCACGGAATTACCGCTGATGAGGACGGGCACTTCTACAACGACGGGTTTGTCTTCGCCAACTGCGAGAAAATCTGCGTGGAGAGCCTTGTCGTTTACGGGATGATACTGAACCTCGTGCAGGAGGGCGGTGTATTTCTGTCCGTCAACGTCCAGGTCAACGATGTGGCAGTAAGGAGTGTCGGTGAGAGCCTTCAGGGCTTTTGCATCTACGCTGAAGGATACATTCTCTACGCCGTTGCCATAAATGACGCAGGGCACTTTGCCCTCGCTGCGTACCTCGCGTACGTCAGCTTTGCGGCCGGTAGTTCTCTTGGAACCGGAAAGTGAAAGATGTTTCATTAGTGTTTAGTTTAAAATGTGTTACTCAGCCTGCAGGCATATCCCGCAGGCCCCATTGCACCAAAATGCCTCGCGGCATTTTCCTCAAGGGGGACGCAAAGATATAAAATTTTTTTTATTCTAAGATTTTTACCCGCTGATTCCAGGCAAGTTGCTTGTAATAAGCGTTCAGGATGGGGTAAGAAGAGCTGGGTACGTAGCAGCTCAAGCCGCTGTAGTGCTCTATGTTTATTCCCAGGAACTGCTTGGTGGACGCCTTGAAGGGCACGGCCTTGTCCAGCTGGGCGCTGAAGCGCTCGTACTGTTCTTCGCTGGCGAAGAGCTCGAAATAGTGGCCCAGGTCAAAGAAATAATCTTTTCTGGAGTTGTAATAGTAGTGCTGCACGTTGAGCCTCTTTACGGATGCCATCTCGCTGCGGCGGGAGGCTGTGATGTCGGCGCAGATGTCGGCCAGCGCATCCATCTCGCTGCAGTTGACCAGCGCTATGGTGCCCGACTGCAGGGCTCCGGTCTGGCTCTGGTACAAGTCGTAATATGCCTGGCAGATGGCCTTGAGGCCCTCCTCTCCGGGATGGTTGAACAGTTGGTCCAGGATGACGGGATAGGGGAACCCCGTGATGAGGATTTCCGTGGGAGAGCCGATTATGTAGTCGCAGCACTGGCGCATCTGGTAGGCGACTTCCACCGCACCCATATAGCAGCAGTCCAGCAGCACGGACTCCCAATGATACTCGCCCAGAACCCGGGCAAAATCCCGGATGTCGATTTCGTTGTGGCTGTGGCTGTCGTAGGCGATGCTCTCGCGCATAGCCATTCTGGAGGGGTTGATAGCCGGAGCATCCCCTTCGGAATATGAAGCCCTTGATATGGAAAAAGCATCGGAGGATTTTTCGCCGTCACCGTCGAAATAGCCGATGGGGAGGGCGCCGGTGCCGTGGGAGGAGATCAGCATGCAGCGCGTGGTCGGCTTGCAGGTGCTCTCGGCCAATTTCAGAACCTTTGCCAGGGATTCGGGGTCGGCGGCGTCGAACTCGTTGCCGAAATTAGAGACCAGTTCGGCAACGATTTTCCCGGAGTTGGATGTGTAATATCTGGTGAGGGTCGCGTCGCTTCTGTTGGTGGGGGAGTCCGTGTCGAGGTTCTGGAAGAAGACCAGCAGCTGCTGGTCCTTTGATTTCTTCGAGGGCACATACTCCCTGAGCATGTCGCTGATGTTGCCATCGGCGTAGGGCGAGAGCGCGCGTTCGGTGGCTGCAATGTACAGCAGCACGATGCGGGTGTTCTTCTCCCTGGGGGTGAACCAATCGCTGCAGGCTGTCATAGGCACAAGCAGGATGGCGGTCAAAACTATGATGATAAAT
>CACXHG010000244.1 GCA_902767355.1 uncultured Bacteroidia bacterium | reverse complement strand
GCGGCGTATCTGCTGCACGTCGTTGCCGTTGATTTCGAAGACTTTCCAGCCCCAGGCCTGATATTTCTTGGCAACATCCTCGCTGTCAACAGCCTTGACCTCGGTGGAGAGCTGGATGTCGTTGCTGTCGTAGAACATGATCAGGTTGTCCAGCTTCAGGTGGCCTGCCAGACGGCCTGCGCCCTGGGAAATCTCTTCCTGGATGCCGCCGTCGGAGATGTAGGCATAGATGGTCTGGTTCATGACCTCCTCGCCCAGGCGTGCGCCCAGGAACTTGGCTGCCATGGCTGCACCTACCGCAAAGGTATGTCCCTGACCCAGAGGGCCGGAGGTGTTCTCTATGCCGCGCTCTACGCAAACCTCGGGGTGACCGGGAGTCGGGCTGCCCCACTGGCGGAAATTGGCCAGCTCTTTCATTGTAAACTTGCCGGTGAGGGCAAGGGTAGAGTAGAGCATGGGAGACATGTGTCCGGGATCCAGGAAAAAGCGGTCACGGCTCTCCCAGCGCGGGTTCTCGGGGTCATAGACCAGGAACTCGGAGAAGAGCACGTTGATAAAGTCGGCGCCGCCCATGGCTCCGCCAGGGTGACCCGAATTAGCTTTTTCGACCATAGACGCCGCGAGAATACGGATGTTGTCCGCCGCGAGATTCATTGTAGAAAGTCTGTTCATATTGATTGGTTTAGTAGTAAATCGATTTAAGAGCCCGCGCCTCTGGCGCAGCATGTCCTGCAAATTTAAGTTTTTTGCCGTATATTTGTGCGATTTAGATGCCCTTCGAGATGAAAAACATAAGAGATTTTTGCATAATAGCGCATATTGACCACGGCAAGAGCACGCTGGCCGACCGTATGCTGGAGCAGACCAAGACCCTGGACCAGCGCGAAATGGAGGCGCAGGTGCTGGACTCTATGGACCTGGAGAAGGAGAAGGGCATCACCATCAAGAGCCACGCCATCCAGATGGATTATGTCAAGGACGGCGAGAATTATACCCTGAACCTGATCGACACCCCCGGTCACGTGGATTTCTCCTATGAGGTTTCGCGCGCCATCGCCTCCTGCGAGGGGGCGCTGCTGGTGGTGGACGCCACCCAGGGCATCCAGGCGCAGACCATCTCCAACCTGTATCTGGCCATAGACCACAACCTGGAGATTATCCCGGTCATCAACAAGATTGATATGGACGCCGCGCAGCCCGAGGTGGTGCGCGACCAGATCGTGGACCTGCTGGGCTGCGACCCCGAGGATGTGCTGCTGGTTTCTGCCAAGACGGGAGCGGGCGTGAAGGAGGTCCTGGATGCCATCGTGGACCGCATTCCGGCGCCTAAGGGCGACCCGGATGCGCCGCTGCAGGCGCTGATTTTCGACAGCGTATTCAATCCGTTCCGGGGCATCATAGCATATTTCAAGGTGCTCAACGGCAGCATCTCCACCGGCGACAAGGTCAAGTTTTTCAATACCGGCAGCGAGTATGTGGCCGATGAGGTTGGCGTTCTGAAGATGAAGCTGGTGCCGCGCAAAACCATAGAGTGCGGCAGCGTGGGCTATATCATTTCCGGCATCAAGAATGCCGTGGAGGTGAAGGTGGGCGACACCATCACCCATATAGAGCGGCCGTGCGAGAGCGCCATTGCCGGCTTCGAGGAGGTCAAACCCATGCTCTTTGCGGGCGTGTATCCCGTGGAGGCCGACGAATACGAGCAGCTGCGCGCCTCGCTGGAAAAACTCCAGCTGAACGACGCTTCGCTGGTGTTCGAGCCCGAGAGTTCGCTGGCGCTGGGTTTCGGCTTCCGCTGCGGCTTCCTGGGCCTGCTGCACATGGAAATCGTGCAGGAGCGCCTGTTCCGCGAGTTCGACATGGATGTGATCACCACCGTGCCCAACGTCTCCTATAATGTCTATACGACGCAGCACGAGGTGGTGCAGGTCCACAACCCTTCCGGCCTTCCTGTAATCAACATAATAGACCATATCGACGAGCCCTACATCCGCGCTCAGATAATTTCCCGAAGCGACTTTTTCGGGCCTATCATGAAGCTCTGCCTTGACAAGCGCGGCACGCTGGTGAGCCAGCACTTCATTACCGCCGACCGCGTGGAGCTCAACTACGATATGCCGCTGGCGGAGATTGTGTTCGACTTCTACGACAGGCTCAAGTCCATCTCCAAG